>CAYOFM010000043.1:0-6332 GCA_964403365.1 uncultured Candidatus Saccharibacteria bacterium
AGCCCTCGTTAATTATAAGGGCAGCCCTTGTCATTATATTACTATGTTAATTAGTTTATCTTGGACGAAAATCACCTTTTTAATTTCTTTATTCTCTAGCCACTTTTTAATTTTCTCTAGTTCAAGCGCCTGTGCCTTGGCTTGTTCTTCTGATAAGCCAGCCTCTACCTGAACTTTATCTCTTACTTGACCATTAATTTGAATAATTAGGTTTATCTTCTCCTCTTTAATTAATGTTCTATCATATTCTGGCCATTTTTCAAGTAAAACACTTTTTTTATTACCCATTTCTTGCCATAACTCTTCAGCTAAATGTGGGGCAAACGGACTAAGTAAAATAATTAACGCTTGGTAATCATTGTTTGATAACTCAGCCTGTTTCTCCATTGCATTAACTAAAACCATTAAAGCACTAATAGCTGTGTTAAACTTCATCCCCTCAATATCTTCTGAAACCTTTTTAATTGTTTGGTGGATTAATTTTACAAGACCTGGATTCTTTTGGTTACCCTTTATTTTATCCTGCAAGCCATATGCCTTCTCCAAGAAACGCCTACTTCCCTTCATACCTTGTGTATCCCATGCAATAGCTTGAGCAAATGGACCCATAAACATTTCATAGACCCTCAAAGTATCTGCTCCATGTTCTTTTATTACTTCATCTGGATTTACAACATTACCTTTGGATTTACTCATCTTTACCCCACCCTCAGCTAAAACCATTCCATGACTGGTTCTTTTTTTATACGGCTCTGGTCCCAACTCTTTTGGCACAGCGCTTATATCCCACAAAAACTTATAAACAAAGCGAGAGTATAATAAATGCAAAGTAGTGTGTTCCATACCACCATTATACCAATCAACTGGCATCCAGTATTTTAAGTTTTTAGCACTAGCAAATTCTTTTTTATTCTTTGGATCACAATATCTTAAAAAATACCAATTACTACCTGCCCAATTGGGCATTACATCTGTTTCTCGCCGTGCTTCTCCCCTGCACTTAGGGCACTTAGCTTTTAACCACTTACCTGCTTTGGCTAATGGCGACCTTCCATCATCAGTTGGCTCAAAATCTTTTAAATCAGGTAACTCAACAGGCAAATCTTTTCCGCTTACTGCTTGCCAACCACATTTTTCACAATACACTAACGGAATAGGCTCACCCCAATACCTTTGCCTAGAAAACACCCAATCCCTTAACTTATAATTCACTTTTTGTTCAGCTAACCCTTTAACACTCAACGCCTTACCAATCTTCTCTTGAGCCTCTTCTGAATCTACACCATTATACTCTCCAGAATTAACCAATTTTCCTGTTCCTTGCCAGCAATCAGTTTTTATCTCTAAGGATCCTAAGGCACCCAGTCCCCCCATAGCTGCATCTTGGACATTAGTTGGAACAGAAAGAACTTCCGTAGAAATCACTTTAATAATCGGCAAACTATATTTCTTAGCAAAAGCCATATCCCTGGCATCGTGAGCTGGTACAGCCATAATCGCTCCAGTGCCATAACCCATCATTACATAATCTGCTACAAAAACTGGTACTTCTTGGTTATTGGCAGGATTAATCGCCATTACTCCTTCTAACTTTACCCCTGTTTTTTCCTTAGCTTCAGCTAATCTTTCTCTTTCTTGTTTTCCCTTAGCTTGTTTTATATACTTTGCCACCTCTCCCTTGTTTTTATAACCCAACTTATCTAAGGTTGGATGCTCTGGTGATAACACAAGATAAGTACAACCAAAAAGCGTATCTATTCTAGTAGTAAACACATCTACATCTTCTTTGCCCACTTTAAACTTAATCTCCCAGCCTTCACTTCTACCGATCCAATCTCTCTGCAAAGCTTTAACTCTATCTGGAAAATCTACTTTATTTAGGTCTTCAAGTAATCTATCAGCATAATTAGTAATTTTAAGCATCCATTGCTCAATATCTCTTTTCTCTACCTCGCCCCCACATCTTTCACATTTGCCCTCTACTACTTCCTCATTAGCTAAGCCTATTTTACAAGACAAACACCAGTTAATCGGCATCTTGGCTTTGTAGGCTAAACCTTTTTCAAACATCTTTAAAAATATCCATTGTGTCCACTTATAATACGCAGGATCTGTGGTATTTATTTCCCTATCCCAATCAAAAGATAACCCCAAAGATTGCTCCTGCTTTTTAAATGTTTCTGTGTTTTCCTTAGTTACTTTAGTTGGGTGATTACCTGTTTTAATAGCAAAGTTCTCAGTAGGCAAACCAAAAGCATCCCAACCCATAGGGAACAATACATTATTTCCCTGCATCTTGCGCTTTCTAGCAATAACATCCATAGCCGTAAAGCCACGACAATGCCCAACATGTAAACCCGCACCAGAAGGATAGGGAAACTCAACTAATAAAAAAGTTTTGGGCTTTTTATCGCCATCTTTAGCTTTATACAGCCCTTCTTTTTCCCAATACTTCTGCCATTTCCCCTCTATTTTGTTTGGATTGTATTCCTTCATATATTAAAAATGGATAATCTTAGAGATTATCCCAAACTCTTTTGTCTATATGCGCCTGACGCAAAATCTCACAAATCAAGCCCACGCTGATATTCCCCTGATGATCATTAGGGATATGCACCTTTAAATCATCTTTTTTCATAAAAAAAGGAATATTTTTAGGCATGGGCTGGGACAGCTACTCTAAAATTATGGTCTATTTTGACAGTAAAACCAGGAATTTTATCGCCGTCTTTTAATTTTAAAACTAACCATTCCTCTAATACTTCTTGTAATTCAGAACGACACTCTTCAAGAGTTTTAGCTGAAGCCCACACACCCTTTAGAGTAGGTATTTCACCAAAATAACTACCATCCTCAAGGATTTTATACTTTGCCTGATTCAATTTTTTAAATATATATTCTGAAATCATATATCTCCATTATATCTCTAAAATGATTTAAGTCAAATTAAAAAGTTGTTTGGCATTTTGGGTAGTGGCTTGGATAATGGTTTCTAAGGATTCACCTCTGAGCTCAGCAATACGTTGGGCAATATATTTTATATTTAAAGGTTCATTTCTCCCTGTGCCTGCTTCAGGTGGAGTAAGGTATGGGCAATCTGTTTCAATTAGTATCCTGTCCGAAGGTGCTTTTTTTATTGCCTCATCTACATCGTGTTTGAATATAATACCATTAAAGCCTAGGTGTAGTCCCATATCTAAATATTTCTTAGCTTGTGACCATTTACCTGTAAAGCAGTGGACTACTCCCCTAATACGAGGGCTGCCCTCGTCAAGTATTTTAATCATGTCGTCATGAGCTTTACGACAATGGAAAATTACTGGTAAATCTAACTCTTTGGCTAACTGCAAGTGCTCTAAAAAAACCTCCTTCTGTTTTTCTTGTTCTGGATACATATAGTCCAGCCCTGTTTCACCAATAGCGACCACTTTTTTTGATTTTGCTAACTCTCTGTATTTTTCTACATCAAAGTCTTCATCTTTAATATGAATAGGATGTAAGCCAATAGCAGCATAGACACCCTTACTATATTTCTCGGCAATATCTACTGCTAAAAGTGATGTACTAAAAGTAGAGCTGGCATTAATTTGCCAGACACCACCATCTAAACTCTTTTTTATTACTTCATCTCTATCCTTATTAAACGCTTTAAAATTCAAATGTGAATGAGTATCAATAAACATATATAACTAGGATATAACTAGGGCAGCCCTCGTCAGACCCTGACGAGGGCTGCCCTAGTTAGACCCTGACGAGGGCTGCCCTAGTAAGCTACCTAGTAAGCTACAAACGAGGGAATAATGGCTTAGCCTTGCCATCTTTTAGTTGCCTAATAATCTTTTCTGATGTTTCTGGTAAAATTGGTTTAAGTAATTCGGCAATCTCACTAAGGACGAATAATAAATTACTGATTACTTGCTTGCTATTATCACCTCCCTCCCATGGTTTTTCTTTTTCAATGTATTTATCACAAAAACTAATTATTTGCCAAATAGATCCTAGGGCCTCATTAAACTTAAACCCCTCCAGTGCCTTTACATAACCCTTTTTAAACTTCTCAATATCTAATTTTCCAGTGCTTGGCAGTTTAACATCTAACTTATCAGCTAAAGTTAATACGCGTGATAATAAATTACCTAAGCCACTAGCTAAATCACTGTCATAACGGCTCTCAAACTTTTCGTAAGTGAAATCACCATCTTCAGTAGAAGAAAACTCACGAAGCAAAAAGTACCGCACTGGATCAACTCCATATTTATCTACTAACTCCACTGGATCAATTACATTACCAATACTCTTAGACATCTTCTGCCCATCTACAGTAATAAATCCATGAATTAAAACATTCTTTGGTAAGTCTAAGCCAAGGGATAAAAGCATTGCTGGCCAAAGTAATAAATGAAAACGAGTTATATCTTTACCTATGCAATGTAAATCTGCTGGCCAATACTGTTTTATTTTTTTATCCCCTTTGGCATAATCTAAGGCAGAGATATAACTTATTAAAGCCTCAAACCACACGTAGATTCTTTGGTTATCATCATCTGGCACTGGCACACCCCATTCCACTTTACTTTTATCACGAGAGCAACTTACATCTTCTAACCCTTCTTTAATAAAACTAAGCATTTCATTTTTACGAAGTTCTGGAAATATCGCTATTTTCTTGCTCTCTAATATGTCTTTTAATTGATCTTGATACTTAGATAGTTTAAAAAAGTAATTCTCCTCCTCAATCACCTCTGGTTCTTTTTTATGATTTGGGCACTTTCCGTCTATTAAATCTTTTTCAGTTAAAAACGCTTCGCAACCCACACAATACAAACCCTTATACTTTTTCTTATAAATATCACCATTATCCTTTAACTCTTGCCAAACTTTATGCACTGTAGGCCAATGCCTTTTTTGATCAGTAGTACGGATAAAATCATCATTAGATAAATTTAAAACATTTTTTAACTCTTTAAACTTATCAGAAATATTATCCACAAACTCTTGTGGCTTTTTGCCTAATTCATCCGCTTTTCTGGCTATCTTACTGCCATGCTCATCAGTCCCAGTCAAAAAAAACACATCCCTGCCCAATTGCCGGTTATAACGAGCTACTACATCTGCCTGAATAATCTCCAACGCAAATCCTATGTGACTTTCAGCATTAACATATGGAAGTGATGTAGTAATATATACTTTTTTATCTTGTTTTGTCATACATAAAAATATTAACAATTATTAACCACAATTACAAACTCGCCTTTGATGGTAGAGTTTTTTAATTGGTCAATAACCTGTTCTGGGGTGCCACGGTAGGTGGTTTCAAACTTTTTGGTTAACTCACGGGAGACGACTACTTGCACGGAGCTTAGCTCCGTGCAAGCGGAAAGGTCATTTAATGTTTTAAGAATACGGTGAGGAGATTCGTAGAGAATAACTGGATATTGTGAGGTAGCTACTTGCTCAAAAAACTTTTTTCTTTTATTCTTAGCAGGTGGAAAACCTAAAAACAAAAACCTGTCCATAGAAAAACCAGCAATACTAGCAACAGTAGTTAAGGCTGATGGTCCTGAGATAGGGATAATCTCCACACTATCCCCTATTTTCTCTATCACCTCTTGTATTAACTTATTGCCCGGGTCAGCAATGCCTGGTGTGCCAGCATCTGATACTAAAGCTAAATCATTACCCTTTTCAAGTAATTCTAAAACTTTATCAACTTTATGTATTTTAGAGTGATGATGGTAAGAAATAGTAGGGGTCTTAATCTCAAAATGATTTAATAATTTTTGGGTGTTTCTGGTATCCTCACATAAAATAAAACGAACCTGTTTTAAGGTTTCTATGGCACGAGAAGAAAAATCACCAAGGTTGCCGATTGGGGTGGCTACTATATAAAGCTTAGTCATATTAGTTATTTAATTATTGTAACTCAAGATGAGCTGGAACATGTTCGCTAACTTTTTCGTCTTGTTTCTCATCTTTTCTCATTCTTTTTAAATAATCTTTTAAGACCTCAAAAATAACACCAGCTAATGGGATAGCCAAAACAGCTCCAGCCACACCCCATAACTTAGCACCTACTGCTAAAGCAACCAGTACTAAAACAGGTGATAAACCAACAAATTTTCTAAACAATACTGGAAATAACAGATTATTTTCCAACAATTGAACAATAACCAAGGTAATACCAACAAATAAGGCTTGCATTAAAGAGCTAAGAGCTACTACAGTAAATAAGGCTGCCCCAGCTACAATTGGCCCAATTACTGGTACAATATCAAACACTCCAACAATAATACTTAACAAAAGAGCATACTTTACATTTAACAAACTTAAAA
>CAYOFM010000044.1:0-6248 GCA_964403365.1 uncultured Candidatus Saccharibacteria bacterium
GGCAAAAGAAAACACCCACCTGGAACTTGGTAGCTTCGGGTGGGTGAGTAGTTACATAACTCGACCTTGACGACACCTTATGATGTCAGTTATAATTAAATTGTAATCGAAACTAATTCGAAAGTCAAGGATCTATGATAACAAAAAGACAAAAACAAGTTTTAGACTTCATAAAATTTTTCACGAAAAAATACGGCTACGCCCCTTCTTTAAAGGAAATCAAAAACCACTTAAAACTTTCTTCTATTTCTACTGCTCATTTTCACGTAAAAAAGCTAGAGAAACTTGGCTTATTGCGAAAAGGCAAACATCAACCACGCTCACTGTCAACAACAAAACGTGAGATGATGAAAGTGCCAATTATTGGCACAATTGCTGCAGGCGAACCAATTGAGGCAATAGAACTATTAGATGACACCTTACTAGTCGAACGAAAAAATTATAGCCCAAATGATACTTATTATGCCCTACGTGTTACTGGTGACAGTATGGTTGATGAAGGTATTTTTGATGGTGATATTGTAGTTATTAAAAAACAATCAAGTACAGAAAATGGACAAACAGTTGTGGCAATTATCGATGATAATCAAGCAACCCTCAAAAAGCTTTACAGATTAGAAGATAGATTTAAGCTAGTACCCGCGAATCAAGACATGCTACCTTTTTATAGAAAAGAGGTTGAAGTACGCGGTGTTGTAGTTAATATAATTCGCAATCTTGAAACACAGAAAAATCTTAAGACACTAGATTTATTCGCTGGAATTGGCGGAATTCGTATCGGTTTTGAAAAGGCTGGGTTTGAAACAGTTTTCGCAAATGATTTTGAAAAACAGTGTAAGGCAACTTATGATAAAAATTTTAATACTTGCAAACTTGTTGTTGAGGATATCACAAAAATTAAACCGGAAGATTTACCAGAATTTGATTTCTTGCTTGCTGGCTTCCCCTGTCAACCCTTTTCAGTTGCTGGATACAGACAAGGATTCAAAGATGAAAGAGGTCGTGGTAATCTATTCTTTTACATCGCAAAAATTATAGAGAAAAGACAGCCAATGGGCTTTTTATTAGAAAATGTAAAAAACTTAAAAGGCCATGATAATGGTCGTACATTTAAAATTATTGAAAAAACTTTAGAGGATCTCGGCTACCACATAAAATCAAGAATTTTAAATAGTATGGAATATGGTAATGTTCCACAAAATCGCGAACGTATTTATATCGTTGGATTCAAAGAAAAAAAGTATTTGGATAGATTTGTGTGGCCTAAAAAACAAAAACTAACTGTACAAGTTACTGATCTTTTAGAAAAAAATATACCAAAAAAATACTACTACAATGACAAGCCACTATATGAAAAAATTAAAAAAGATGTAACTAAAGAGGGTAAAGTGTACCAATGGCGTAGAAAGTATATTAGAGAGAACAAAAGTGGTGTCTGCCCAACACTAACCGCAAATATGGGTATGGGTGGACACAATGTGCCAATCATTAAGGATAAAAAAGGAATACGAAAACTCACCCCGCTCGAATGTGCCCATTTACAAGGTTTTCCAACAAGTTACAAATTACCAAATTTGGCAGATTCCGCATTATATAAGCAATTTGGTAATTCTGTCACAGTAACCGTTGTCGAAGCAGTAGCAAAAGAAATCAAAAAAGCTATTGAGAGTTAAAAATTAAAGAATTCTTTAATTTTTCTTGAAATATATTTTTTAAAAATAACCTGATTGTTAATCATTTCTCTTAATCTCACAGGCTTTTGATGTTTGAGGTTCTCACTGAAATCCCAACTGATTAACAGTCCATCGTCATCTAAATTCTTCGCATTACAACGTAACTCCATTCGCTTTTTACTTTTATAAATTTTTACATTCCCATATTTATCATCAATATAGCCAGAAATAAATGCCGACGTATCAGTAAGTTTAGAAATTTTTATATTTGATATTTTCTCTTTGTTGACTTTCGCAATTGCTAAACTAATCGAATGTCCACCTCGAATGAAAATGAAATAATAGATATGATTTAGACCATAATCAGAGATAGGAATACTATTTTTCTTAATGAGTATATCTATCCAACCGTTTAAAATTTCAGTTTTCCTTTTTTGTTTAAAAAGTTGATCCAAGTTCTTTCCAGCACTTGTAAATTTTTGGGACAATGAGGTTTCATTGGATATCCCTTTTTTAAAATCTCCATTCTTGTCAGTTTGTGCTGATAAAAATTTCACATCCGCACCAATCTTATCTTTTTCAGAATACACATCAATTGGATAATTACCAGCACCAATTATTTTCCAATCGAGTGCTTGAGCCACCCAATTCTCCAAGAACTCCTTTGTCATTTGGATATTTACATTTTTTTCTCCTGGCAATAATTCTGGTTGAGAAAATAAGACTTTTTTCAAGAGATAGTTTACAACGAGTTTACTTTCTTGATCGAAAATTTCCTCTATCTCCTTTTTGGTTAAAAATTCTAGTACAAACATATTTATTTAATTTAACGAAATTGACACCCCCTATTATTAAAATGGGACACCCATATTGAAGGAAAATCAAGGAATTTTCAAAAAATTTTAGGGCGTGACGTAATCTTTTTGCTTTTGCTCTTAACACCACACAAACAAAAAACGAACCAATGTTATGGTTCGTCTTTTATTTAAAATACGAAATGGTGGACCGTGCCGGATTCGAACCGGCCACCTCTGGAATGCAAAACCAGTGCTCTACCAAAATGAGCTAACGGCCCGTAAACAAAAATACCTTAACACAAAATAAGAAAAAAATCAAAGATCTTAATCGTTTTCAAAACTACCCGTTACCCAGTCAAACTCACTTTGCCAATTTCTAGAAGGACAGCTCCATCCAGGGCTGTCGGCTTGCGGTCTATTACTTGTTTCCATATCTCTTATGCCAAGCACAAAAAAGCGCCCACGGCTGGCATCACATCCATAACTTCCTGCGTTATAAACATAATAATTAAAACCATAGCAACCAGTTCCACTTTTATTGGTTGGGTCAACAGGCACCGTATTGATTGTCCCGCTTGTTATTAAGCCATTAATAAAAGTATTATTGCCATTACAAGGGCCTTGATCCCAACCATCGCAGCAAGAGTCAGCTGTACGAGCAGGATAAGCATTATTACTTGATTTATAAATTCGCAGGGCTGTTAATATCTGCTGTACATTCTGCAACCTCGTAGCATCATGCGCTTTTCTAGTTGCATTTGGAAATGAAACCAAAACTATGGATGCTAATAATCCAATGATTGCAATAACCACTAAAAGTTCAATTAAAGTGAACCCAAGATCAGTATGATGTTCTTTGTTTTGTAACATGTTTTAGTTTAGAATTACCTCTTCAGCGTCTGGAGCGTAAAGATCTTCTACAGATTCACGAGAACTGATCATTGAAAAATAAAAAGAGAATGTTGCAATTATTGCCACAGCCAAAATTACCATCAGGATTATTTCCCACTTAGTTCTACTGTCTGCTATCATCCACCAATCCTTTAGGTCATCTAAAGAAAACTTCTTCTTTTGAGCTAATAGGACATCTTCTTCCACAGATTGCGAGCCATCAGCAGGATCGTCTTGTGCCAACAAATCCCTATAATCTATTGGCTTGTTCTGTTTGTTCATATAATTATTTTTGGGCTAACGAGTCGTGTTTTTTTAGACCTTCTGTATATAATTGCTGAATAACAATTGTAGATAATGGCTCTGTATAAATTTTCAAATCATCAATAATACCATTCATTCCTATACTGAGACCTTGACCAATCCTTGCCCCTGCGTCTACATTATCTTGGAAAATAGCGTTTGTTCTTTGGGCGACAACCTCTCCATTTACATATGCTTTCATTGTTGTTCCTCCCCAAGTAAAAGCCAAATGCATCCACTTTCCTGGCTCTACAATGCCATTATAAAGAAATGTCACATCATTATTACAGCAAGAACTCCCATTGCCCATCCTGAAATAAAATCTCCCGCTCCCATACATAAACATTGAAATCCAATCTGCCCAATTCCATCCTGAAGCATCATGTGTTTGCCAAAGACCCCATGGATAAGCTACATCTGGTTTTACCCATGCCTCTAAAGTACCGTTGCGAGGATCAATGCCTGTGGTAGTATGGGACACATAATCGTTTCCATCAAAATCTAAAGCATTACTAATTAAACCCTCAACTAAGGTAGCACCTACGACAGTCCCATTATTACCATTGCCCGAACCATCAGGGGTAATGCCCCCATTGACTGAATCAAGTCGCCAAATACCTACAGCATAAGCTCCTAAAGCACTTTTTACTCCACTAGCCCATTGCATAGCATTGCTTAATTCAGCTCTTTCAGTTTGTCCCTCATAGCTAACCAAAACAATCCCGGACAAAAGCCCTATAATACTTATCACTACTAATAGTTCTATTAAAGTAAACCCTTTTCTTTTGTTTCTTGTTTCTTGCATAGATACCTAGGAAGGAGTTGAACTCCTTCCAAGTTAAACTTATTCTAATAAATATTGTTCCATTTATTGACCTTGCTCTTCAAATAAAAGCTCCTCCATAAGCATATCTTCCTCCATAAGAAGAGCATCCTCATTAATTCTTGGTTTTGATATTTTACCACTGATATAATAAGAAAAAACAGAAATAGTCAAAATAAGCACAACTATTAAGGCAATAACTTCCCACTTAGTTCTACTGTCTGCTGTTAGCCACCAATCTTTTAAACCATCTAAAGAAAACCTTTGCTTATCTTCTGGCAAAAGATTGGTTTCCTCTTCATCTATAGTTTGCGAGCCATCAGCGGGCTCGTCTTCTTTCAACAAATCCCTATAATCTATTGGCTTAGGTTGATTCATAGTGTGGGCAGAGGAGGATTTGAACCTCCGACCTTGTCATTATCAGTGACACGCTCTAACCAACTGAGCTACCTGCCCTATACTTCTACAATAACAAAAACAATATGGAAAATCAATACAAAAAGCCCGCTTGACGGGCTTCTTGTATTTAGTCTCTTTTAGTTTCTCTGAGTTATTCCGAACGAGCCGCTCTTTAAGGTACTGCGGCTAACACCGTAAGGTTGAAAATAGAATTCTCAATTTTCAACTTTAATCAACCAAAATAAAAATAGAAATGATCCACGAACAGCTTCCGCTACTCGTGCCTTGTTCATGTTATTCCCAATGTTTCCATGGGCACGGACTATATCTTCACCCAATCTTAATAAATTAAAATTGGGGCCAACGTGTAATAATGGTTTAAAAAGCCACTATTAAACCTGTAAACAGGTTAAGTCTCTACGGGGTTAATAAAAAGAAAATTTATATCGAAATTCAGGTAAGATTAAATCATATAATAATGCTTTTAATCTGTCTTTTTGAGAAACGGGAAAATAAAGGAGTTTTCCTTTGCCATCCCAATGGACATTAGTCTGTAGACTAAAGTTTTTGGCAAGGCACTGTCTCAAAATTTCGATTCCTTCGTCAGAGAAAGCATGCGTACAAACACTAAAGCCATTTTTTCCTTTCTTTAAGCCATCATCCATAAACCATGTTGCTAAACTTAAAGGATTGACTAAGATTTCGTCTATATTATCAGGTATAATCTTTTTACTACCTTGATAAAATAAATTACGAAATTCTTTAAAAACTGGATGAGTGATTGTCCTGAACCTCCAAGATTGATTTTTTTCTTGAAATTTTGGTTCTGATAAAACCCAGTCCTTAAATATGTCATATTTCCACCAAACATATGCTTTTTGTTTGTCACACTGTTCAATTTGCAAACGGTAGTTCTTACCTCCAACGTTTGCTACTATTGAAGCATCCCCTAAAATTGTTCCAATTAAAAATTCTTCTTGAATTGGAGTCAATTTTAAGCTGGCTTGCAAATTTCTAATTTCTCGAGACCAAGAAATGTGTTTTCTTTTCACAACTTCCCTCGGTATTACCTTTTTCATATCTTAATTATACCATAATTAAGAGCAAGGCTCCACCGATATAGTTGGGTTTTTCTATTACCTTACGGTAATAGGTCGCAAAATTTGTTATGTCCACGACTTCGCCCTAGTTACTGAATCCACCTTAGTTCCCCTTACGAGGCGCTTCGGGTGTTCCCAGCTTCTCTGGCGTGACGGGCAGTGAGTACAAGAGCAAGTGACATATTCATCGCAGCATAGCTGATCTGCGATTACTAGCGATTCCAACTTCATGAGGTCGAGTTGCAGACCTCAATCCGAACTG
>CAYOFM010000045.1:0-6195 GCA_964403365.1 uncultured Candidatus Saccharibacteria bacterium
GTAGCGGGTAACGCCCGTCGGTCGTGAGACTAGAGTTGCGATCAGTGACGAATCTTTAATCTTCGGGTTAAAGGGTGAAACGGCAAAATACTTACCTGAGTGCAAGAGCAAACATTTTGGCAATCTCCGGATTTGCCAACATGTAAGGTCATTTGTTTCAAGTGGCTTATAAGTAGCTCGCATGAGGTGTGCAGTAATGCATACCCCAGACAAATGATTGTCCCATACAGAATTCGGCTTATTGCTTACTTGGGCCTTTTTGTTTAGGGTGGTATTATAGATATAGAGATAAAACTTTATGGTAGGTAAATTTTTACATTCTAAAACTAAAACTATTACTTTTACTGCTTATTTACTAGCAGGTTTCTATTTATTTAGCAGAGTATTTGGTCTTTTAAGAAACAATCTTTTAGGGCATTTATTTCCTAAAGAACAAGCAGATATTTATTTAGCTGCTTTTAGAGTGCCAGACTTTGTTTACGGTGTTTTAATTACTGGTGGTATTGCTGCCGCTTTCCTGCCTGTTTTTTCAAGGTATTTTAAAAAAGATAAGCAAGAAGCTAAAGAATTGGTTAATAATGTTTTAACTGTTTTTTTATTAGCTATGGTTGTGGTCTCGTCAATTTTGGCTATTTTTGCCCCTCAGCTTGCTAAAGTTATTGTGCCAGGTTTTTCTGTTGCAGATCAAATTCTCACTGCTTCTTTAATGAGAATAATGTTCATAGCTTCTATCTTGTTAGGGCTTTCAGCAATATTCTCAGGTATCTTGCATTACTTTAGATTATTTTTTGCTTATGGCTTAGCCCCTATTTTCTATAACATTGGCATTATTATTGGGATGATTTTTCTTACCCCATATTTTGGTCTTAAGGGCTTAGCTTATGGTGTTATTCTTGGTGCTTTAATGCATTTACTAATTCAAATATTACCTACTTTAAAATACGGTTTTTATCCGCGCTTTTCTTTCAATCTTAAGCATAGCGGTCTATTAAAAATCTTTAGGCTAATGCTACCGCGTACCATAGGTAGTGCTGCCTATCACTTTAATTTAATTATTATTACAGCTATTGCCTCCACCTTACCAGCTGGTTCAATTAGGGTGTTTTCTTTTGCTAATGATTTATATGGCGTGCCTATTGCTTTAATTGGTGTTTCTTTTGCCACTGCTGTTTTTCCTGTCTTGTCTCGTAACTTTGCTACTAGTGATAAAGTAAGGTTTTCTAAAAACTTTTCTAATACTTTTAGTCAAATTATCTTTGCCTCTGTGCCCTTAACCTTCCTAATGTTTATTTTTAGAGCACAGATTGTTCGCCTTTTATACGGTACTAAACTTTTAGGTAATGGTTTTTTTGGCTGGCAAGATACTCGTCTAATTGCTGCCTCAGTTGGTATTTTTGCTTTTTCTATTATTGCCGCTTCACTTATCCCGTTTTTAGCTAAAACCTTTTTTGCCTTGCATAATACCAAAACACCAGTTAAGATTGCTATTGTCAGTGTACTAGTTAACATAGGAGTCGCATTTTTATTTGTTTGGCTGTTTGCCTTTGATAATATATTAAGTAACACCTTAATAAAGTTTTTAAAGGTACAAGATGTTGGGGGAGTAAGTGTTTTAGCACTACCTTTAGCGGTTTTAATCTCATCATCCTTGCAGGTTATTTTGCTAGTTATTTTCTTGAAAAAACAAGTTAGTTCCCTAAGACCAAAAACAGCTAAGTTTTTTAAGGTTTTACTAGCTTCAACTTTTATGGCTTTTTGTGGATGGTTAAGTTTGCAGGCACTAGCTGTAATTTTAAACACCAGTACGGTAGTTGGTATCTTACTCCAACTTGGCTTAGCCAGCATTATTAGTATAATTATTTATCTTATCCTAACTTATTTACTTAAATTACAAGAATTAAATCTAATCTGGCAATCAGTAACCACCCAATTTAAAAAAAGTACATAATACTAAGATAACTAAAAAACCCTACAATTAAGTAAGATTTTTTAGTGTGGACCCGGCGGGACTTGCACCCGCTACCCTGCGTGTCGAGGACAGGATTTTACTACATAAAATACGGGCCCGAATCCACGACTCTATTTTATAACGAAAAAGATCCCCTTGCAAGAGGAACTTTTTCGTGACACACAGAGTAAGACCCATATTTATGAATCTCCCGTCCATTACTTAGATTATAGCAAATCATAAGCTTATGTCAAGACCTATTAAAAACTTTTGTATTATTAGCCATATTGACCATGGAAAGTCCACTTTAGCGGATAGGTTTTTAGAATTAACTGGTAGGGTAGATAAAAACAAGATGCAAGCCCAACATTTAGACTCTATGGATTTAGAACGAGAAAAGGGGATTACTATTAAGATGCATCCAGTTCGTTTAGAGTACAATGGGTATATTTTAAACTTAATTGATACTCCAGGGCATATTGATTTTTCTTACGAGATATCCCGTGCCTTAGCTTGTGCTGAAGGTGTTATTTTATTAGTAGATGGTCAAAAAGGTATTCAGGCTCAAACTTTGTTTAATTTAGAACAAGCCAAAAATCAGGGTTTAAAAATTATTGGGGTGATTAACAAAATAGATGTGGCTGATAAAGAGCAAATTGAAGGGGCTACTAAAGAATTAGCTCATATTTTAGAGTGTCAAGAAAAAGATATCTTTTTGATTTCAGCTAAAACAGGCGCAGGAGTAGCAGAGCTGTTAGAGGTAGTAATTAAAGAACTACCAAGCCCTGATGAGGTAAAACAAGCAGATAAAAAAGCTGGGGCTAAAGCTTTAATCTTTGATTCTAAATACGATTCTTTTTCTGGAGTGATTGCTTATGTCCGAGTATTTGAAGGAGAGATAAAGGCGGGAGATAAAATAACTTTTTTAGCCACTGGTCACAAAGCAGAGGCAAAAGAAGTAGGCTACTTTATTCCTAATTTAGAAAAAGGTAAAGTTTTAAGAAATGGTGAAATTGGGTATATAAAAACAGGGATAAAAGAGCCGGCCAAGGTAAAAGTAGGGGATACTATTGCTACGGCAGGTGTATCGGATAACTTACCGGGTTATAAAGAACCGCAGTTAGTACTTTATTTAAGCCTATACCCAGAGAGTGCTGATGATTTTGAATTATTAAAAGATGCCCTGTCAAAGCTTAAACTAAATGACCCTACTTTAAACTTTTTAGTAGAGTCGCAAATGGCTTTGGGTAGGGGATTTAGAATAGGTTTTTTAGGTACCTTGCATGCTGAGATTGTTGTTAGGCGTTTAAAGGCAGAGTTTGATTTGGATTTACTATTAACCGCTCCTCAAGTGGTGTTTGAGGTATTAACTAATCAAGATAAAGAGCTTTTTGTGTCTTCAGCTAGTGATTGGCCAGAGGCACAGCATATTAAGCAGGCAAAAGAGCCATGGGTAGAGTTAGAGATTATTGCTCCGCAAGCATATTTTGGTTCTATTTTTAAGATATTTGAAATGTTTAACGTTGATTTAATTAACACTAATGTGCTAAGCAAAAAAAGTTCTTTATTGATTTGCCATGCTCCTTTAAGAGAGATAGTAACTGGTGAGTTTTATGACAAATTAAAGAGCGTTTCTCAGGGCTATGCTTCTTTTGCTTTTAAACTAATTGGCTCTAAAAAAGCTAACTTAGTAAAAGTAGATATTTTAATAGCAGGCAGTAAAGAAGAAGCTTTTGCTAGAATTTTACCTCAAGAAAAAGCCTTTGCATATAGTAAAAAGTTTTTAAGTAAGTTAAAAGAAACCTTACCAATTCAACAGTTTAAAGTAGCCTTGCAAGCAGCCATAGGTGGTAAGGTGATTGCCAGAGAAACGCTTACTGCGCGAAGAAAAGATGTTACAGGAGCTTTATACGGGGGAGATATAACCCGCAAAAGAAAGCTTTTAGATATCCAGAAAAAAGGCAAAGCTCAATTAAAAGAAAAAGGCAGGGTTAACATCCCGCCTAAAACTTATTTGGAAATATTTAAAAGCTAAACAAACAAGGGCCATAAAAGTGAGCCTAGCATACTAAAGACAATTAGCCCTACTAAAACAATCCAAACTATTTTTATCGCTTTATTTTTTGGCATAATTTTTTGAAGTGATTATGCTATAATTATACCATGGGAAAGAAATTATTTCTAATATTAACTATAATACCAGCTAGCTTATTGATAATGTTTTTATCAATTGGTAACTTAAAGATGTATTATAAACGGCAGAACATGCAAGTAGAACTTGATTATTTTAAAAATGAAGCCGAGCAGATTAGCCAACAAAAAGAAATGCTAGAAGCTAGGATTTTAGCAAGCCAAATGCCTGAGCAGTTAGAAAAAACAGCTAGGGAGGATTTGAATTTACAAAAAGCAGGTGAAAAAGTAGTAGCTTTTCCTTTAACCAATGATAATTCTACTAGTTCTATCATACAACCTTCTATAACAGAAAGTAAGAGTTTTTGGCAGAGAATAGGGGATTTGTTTAGATAGTGTAGTTCCGATTTTATTAAAAATCGAAACCCCTGGACGTTTCTTAACGCTCCGCCAGAGGCTCCGCTAAAACGTCCGTCAAAGCCAATCAATTGTCTCGAACCCCAAGGACAGGACACGGGTTCGATTCCCGTTACCCGCTCATCCTTAGAGACTTTTGTAGACATTTTCAAACAAAAGTTTCACAACATATCTCATCTCCAACGAAACAAGAAAAAACAGCTTTTAAATAGCTGTTTTTTTTGGTTTTTATGAAATAAAAAATCAAAGCTGATCCCTATTTACCTTTCTGCTAATTGACGCATAATAAAAGACTTGCCACTTCTGCGAGCTCCGGTAATAACAATAATTTGTTGAGCCGTAAGTAGCTTTTGCAGTTTTCCCAAATAAGAAGGTCTTTCCGTACCGATTTCAACGCTCTTATTCCAGAAGTTCCAATCTTCTAAAATTTTAATTATTTCATTTTTATCCATTATTTTCTGTATTATTAGGCATAATTGTACAATTCTGCCTATTACAATTCATTCTACTATGCAAAAATCGCATTGTCAAACACAGTTATCCACAGTCGCAAAGAACGACAAGATTATTAGAAACCCTATCAAAATGTCTCAACATCAAACCAAGTGTGGTATTCTTTATTTTCATTTAATCTAATTCTAAACTTAATTTTGGAATATAAAAATGGTTAGAATTACTCCTGAAATAAGTTCTAACTTTCTCTACTGTCCAGCTTTGACCTCGGCGGAATTTGCATCCGCTTCGTTGGGTGCTAACGTCAACTTGTTACTACATACATCACGGCCCCGAGTCCAACTTTATTGTAAAACAAAAAACACCCCTTTTGCAAGAGGCATTTTTTGTAGCACCCAACGATGACCCGTGTGTATCACGAACCATCAGCGTTATGTTTATATTATAGCAAATCAATAGGGCTTGTCGGTACTCCAGTCTTGTGTATGGGGCAGATTATGCTAAAATTAAACTATGGATATTAAAGAAAAAATTAAACAACTTGAGAATAGAGTAGGGGAGTTAGAAAAAGATATGCAAGCCTTAGGTTTTTGGCAAGATAAGGATAAGGCAGTAGAGGTGCAAAAAGAATACAGTGCTCTAAAGGATAAGTTAGAGCTTGTTAAAAATACTAAAACAAACCAAGAAAAAAGCCGAATTCTTTTTGCTGGCAAATACGATAATGCAGGAGCAGTAATAACCATTGCTGCTGGAGCAGGGGGGAGAGATGCTCAGGATTGGGCTACTTTATTACATAAAATGTATGCTCGCTATTTTGAAAACAAAGGCTGGCAAACAACAATTTTGTACCAAGCGTTTGGTGAAGGTGGGGGTCCAGAGGGCAGGATAGGCCTTAAAGAAATAATTATACAAGTGAAGGATAAAGGGAGTTATGGTTTATTAAAAAATGAAACAGGGGCACATCGCTTGGTGCGTATTTCACCATTTTCTGCTAAGGATTTACGGCATACATCTTTTGCTAAAGTAGAGGTACTGCCACAAATAGAAGAGAAAGATAGTCAGCTAGAAATAAAGGCTGAAGATTTAAAAGTGGATACCTTTAGAGCTAGTGGCCATGGTGGGCAAAATGTAAATAAACGAGAAACAGCTATTCGTATTACTCATTTACCTACTGGCATAGTAGTAAATTCGCAATCTCAAAGACAGCAAGATCAGAACAAGAAAACTGCCCTAGGTGTTTTAAGAGC
>CAYOFM010000046.1:0-6093 GCA_964403365.1 uncultured Candidatus Saccharibacteria bacterium
CAATCTAATTTAGCAGTAACAACAACTGATATTATTTATTCTTCATTTTCTGGGTTTGCTGATATACCAACAGAGCATGCCACTACGGTAGAGTTTGTGTTTTATGATTCAGGTGGTACAGCTACCTCAGTAGCTAAAGTTTTAATCCAGCTAGATAAAACTGGCTCTAAAAATATTAGTAATGATGTTTACGAAGAAAATGTAGGCACTACTACTTTGATAGTAGCTACCAGTAGTAACCCATACATCATAGACATTGAGATACAGGGTATTCCTAAAGAATTGTTAACCATCACAGCCACTGATTCAGCTACTACTAGTGTGACTACTAGCACGGTAGGCACGAAAAGATTTATCACTGCTACGGTTAATGGTTATGAAAAAATAGAAATTCATTTGCCACCGGTATCTAATATATCTGGGCAAGTTCAAGATGGAGATGGCAACGGCGTAGCTGGAGCCATGGTCCATGTAGAACAACCCGGTACGGATATAGAGTTTGTGGTAGAGGCAGATGCGTTAGGCAATTACAGTTTTATTGTGGCATCTTCTACTACAAAATATTTAGTGCAAGCAGAAAAAGGAGGTTATGTTGATGACGCGCCTAATATCTTATCGGCTACTACTTCCAGCGTCACCATAAATCCAACTATAGCGGTCACTAATCGCAGTATTACTGGTACAGTTACCTTAAATGGTGCGGTGCCAAGCTCTAATATATATATTTGGGCAGAGGGCTTAGGTGGCGGGTATGTTTCAACTGCTAGCGCAGATCCAACCACTGGTCTTTACACTTTAAAAGTAACAGATGGTGATTGGGAGGTTCATGCTGTGGTAGAGGATTATTCTAGCCAGAATAATTCAACAATTGCTCATATAGATGGGGCTGACGTATCTGGCGTTAACTTTAATATTACTGCTTCAGTTTCTAGTGCTTTACAAAAGCAAAAAACAATGGGTATGACCGGTAATGTAGGCGGACAGATAGAAAACAAAGATGCTGGGTTTGAAATGAGTATTCCTTTATCAACCTTAGCTGCTTCTGATTCTAGCTCGTATAATGTGAAAGAAAAAGAGATTTCTAATGTGCCTACTTTTACTTCAACCTCTAACTTGGTGGGAGATAAAGCAGAAGAAGTTTCTGCTTACAAGATGTCTGGTTCTGGTGGTAATGTTAGTACAGTATCTAATTTAAGTGGTAGTGCTTTTATTGATAAAACCTATACTATTACCGAGCTAGATGCTGAAGGTATTGATACTATTGCTGAGATAGAAGAAACAAAGATGGCTAGTTATCAGAATAACAACTGGACAAACATTCCAACCACTATTAGTTACTTAGATACTAACGAGAATCCAGTTATACCAGCTGCCGACTTATCCAATGTAGATAAAGTTGTATTTAACGGTGTGACTAAGCATTTCTCAACCTTTGGTGTGGTTAATACTAGATTTGATAGTTTAGCCCCTTCTGCTCCAACTAATGTTACTGTGGCAGCTGGCTCTAGTGCCAATACAATTAGCTGGACAGCAGTAACAACTAACATAGATGGTACCACAGCCACTGATATACTAGGATACTATATTTATAGATCAACAGGCAGTGCAGATACTAGTACTTGGGTTAGAATTGGCTCGGTTGGACTAGGAGTAACTAGCTTTAATGATTCTTCTGCTCAGACAGGAAATACTTATTACTACAGAATAACTACTAATACTGGTTTGCAATCTGCTTATTCAGTTAGTTCAGTAGGGGCTACAGCAGCTAGCTCAGGTGGTGGAGCATCAGTTTCTAGCCCTTCTTCTAGTAGTGGAGATCAAGATACTACTCCTGATCCTACCCCTGTCGAGGATACAACTGTTGATACTACTGATACTACTGATACTTCCGGACCATTGGCTGTAGCTGATACCACAGAAAGCACCACGCCAACTCCTACAGTAGCTCAAGTATCTTTAAGAGCTAAGATTGGTGCATCAGTAGGATTCAGCTTTACCAGTAAGTTAATGCTTAAATCAAAAGGGGCTGAAGTAAAGCTTTTACAGCAACTTTTAAATCAAGACCCAGATACTCAGGTAGCCCAAACAGGACCAGGCTCGCCAGGCAATGAAACAGAGTACTTTGGCGGTTTAACTAAAGCAGCTATGATTAAGTTTCAAGAGAAATATACTACTGAAACATTAGCTCCTTGGGGGTTAACTAAAGGTACTGGCTTGGTTGGTTCAACTAGTAGAGAAATGCTTAATCAACTTTTGGGGCAGGGGACTATCGCTGCTAGTGAAACAGCTAGCCCGCCAGTTCAACCAGCTAGTCCAGTTATTAGTGGTGTGCCAAGTGGCTTTACCTTTACCAGTAAACTAAAGCTAAAAATGACTGGTCTTGAAGTTAAGCAGTTGCAGATTGTTTTAAATAGTGATCCTGATACCAGATTGAGAGAAACAGGCGTGGGCTCACCCGGTAATGAAACAGAGTACTTTGGTTCATTAACCAAAGCCGCTGTCATCAAGTTCCAAGAAAAGTACGCCAGCATAGTGCTTGCCCCGTGGAAACTAACTAATGGTACTGGCTTAGTGGGCTCTACCACCAGACAAAAATTGAATGAATTGTTAGGGCAATAAACTGGACTTATCCACAGGCTTGCGTTGACTTATTTTAGGTATAGGCATACAATTAAGATAAATTGAGCTAAAGGTCATAGATTATATTGATTTTAAAATAAAACTTTAAATATGAACTTACTATATTGGATTATTGCAGCGGTTGTTGTAGTAGTTGTGGTACTAGTTATCGTTAAGATGAAAAAGAAAAAAGGTGGTGATGTTATGAAGCCACCATCAGCCCCAACTCCAACTCCACCTCCAGTCAGCCCGCCGCAAGGCCCGCAAATGTAAACTAAGTTTACTAAGATCTTAGTGAAGTATTCAAAAAGACAGGCTTAAAGGCTGTCTTTTTGAATATTATTATGATAAAATACTACAATGAGCCACCAAGAAGATTTGAAAAAAGAGTTTAAAACTATTGCCCACAAAGTAGAACCAGTACTGGAACGAATTTTATTAAATAACGTGGATAAGCAGTTTCATCAGATGGTTTTACACCAGGTTTCTACTGGAGGCAAGCGCTTGAGGCCAGGCTTGGCTATAGTCTGTTGTCAAATGTTAGGTGGCAACATTAAAGATGTAATTTACCCAGCAGCTGGTTTGGAAATTTTGCATAATTATACTTTAATTGTTGATGATATTATTGACCACAGCGTAGTTCGTAGGAACGAACCAACTACTTGGCAAAAGTTTGGTAAATCTATGGCAGAATGCGTGGCTATTAGCTTTAGTGCCTCTATTTTTGAAACCGCTATTCATTCACCAGAGTCTATTAAAGTTTCTAGTTTGTTTAGCCAAACATTAAAAACAGTTACTAATGGAGAGATCATAGATATTCTTTTTGAGAGAGCTGGCAGAGAAGGGGAGTTGTATGTTGTAAAAAATAGGGCAAAAGATATTTCTCAAAACCAGTACCTTGATATGATAGCTCAAAAAACAGCTTCCTTGATTAAGGCAAGTTGTTTGGTGGGTGGAATATGTGCTAAAGCAAATCAAAAACAGTTAAAAGCTTTAAAAGATTATGGTTTTAATTTAGGAATGGCTTTTCAAATTCAAGATGATATTTTAGACATTTTTGGTGATCGGAAAAAGCTTGGTAAAAAAATAGGGGGTGATATAGAAGAGGGGAAAGGTGGTAACATTGTTGTCCTATATGCCAAAAGCAAAGAACTACAAAGTATTTTAAAACAAGACAAAGTAAGCTCAGGAGACATTAAAAAAGCTCTAGATCTAATTAATAAAACTAAGGCACTGGAAAAAGCCGAAGAGTTAGCTAAACAATATATTAAAAAGGCTCAAGTAGCCCTTAAGTTGTTGCCACAAAACAAAGAAAACCAAATCCTATCAGCTATTTCTAACTTTATTATTCAAAGAGATAATTAACTTATGGATAAAGCATACAAACCTCAAGAAAACGAGGATAAAATCTATAAATTATGGGAAAAAGGTGGGCATTTTAAAGCTAAGGTAAATAAAAAAAAGAAACCTTTTACTATTATAATGCCTCCACCTAATGCTAATGGCGTGCTTCATATAGGTCACGCGGTTTTTGTTACTTTAGAGGATATAATGATTAGATACCACAGAATGAAAGGGGATAATGCCTTGTGGGTACCAGGCACAGATCATGCTGGGATTATGACTCAAGTAGTGTATGAGAAAAAGCTAGCAGAAAAGAGTAAAACTCGTTTTGATTTAGGTAGAGAAAAATTTAATAAACAAACTTATGACTTTACTATGGAAAATAGTAGAGCCATGGAAAACCAACTTAAAAAATTGGGTGCTAGTTGCGATTGGACAAGAAGCAAGTTTACCTTAGATCCAGAAATCAGTAAATCTGTATTATTTACTTTTAAAAAACTATATGATGCTGGCTTAATCTATCAAGGGGAAAGGATTATTAACTGGTGTTCTCGGTGTGGTACTGCTTTATCTGATTTAGAAGTAGATCATAAAGAGAAATCAGGCAAACTTTACTATATTAAATACCCAATCAAGGGCTCTGACCAATTCATTACCGTAGCCACCACTAGACCAGAAACAATGCTAGGGGATACTGCAGTAGCAGTTAATCCAAACGATAAACGTTATAAAAAATTAGTAGATGGTAATACTATTATATCTTTACCATTAACAAATAGGGAGATACCATTTATTGCAGATAAAAGGATTGATTTAGAGTTTGGCACTGGGGCAGTTAAAATAACCCCTGCTCACAACGGGTTAGATTTTGAGATTGGACAAGATCATAAACTAGAAGCTATTAATGTTATTGGTAAAGACTGGAAAATGACAGAATTAGCTGGTAAAAATTATGCAGGGCTCAAGACGAACAAAGCTAGGGAAAAAATACTAGAAGATTTAGAAAAGATAGGGCTTATAGAAAAAGTAGAAGATCATACTTCATCTATTTCAATTTGTGAAAGATGTAAGGCAGTTATAGAGCCATTAATTTCTAAACAATGGTTTGTTAAAGCAAAAGAGTTAGCCAAACCAGCTATAGAAGCAGTTAAGAAAAAAGAAATAGAATTTGTGCCAGCTAGGTTTGAGAAACTATATTACCACTGGATGGAGAATATCCATGATTGGTGTATTTCTCGCCAACTATGGTGGGGGCATCGTATTCCTGTATATTATTGTGAATGTGGAGAAGTAATGGTAGAGATAGAAACACCAAAAAAATGTACCAAGTGTGGAGGTAGTAAAATAACTCAAGACGAGGATACTTTGGATACTTGGTTTTCATCTGGTCAGTGGCCGTTTAACTTATTTGGCTGGCCTAAACAAACCAAGGATTATGATTATTTTTATCCAACAGCAGTGATGGAAACTGGTTGGGATATTTTGTTTTTCTGGGTAGCTAGAATGATAATGCTAGGAATTTTTTGCACTGGCAAGATCCCATTTAAGTATATCTATATGCACGGGCTTGTACGTGATAAAAACAAACAGAAAATGAGTAAGTCCAAAGGTAATGGGATAGATCCATTAGAAGTAATCAAGCAGCACGGGGCAGATGCCCTGCGCATGGCTTTAGTATTTGGCACTGGTCTAGGCAATGACTTTATTATCAGTGAAGAAAAAATAGTTGGCCAACGCAGGTTTGCTAATAAAGTATGGAATGCAGCTAGGTTTGTTTTATCACAAGAGACCTCATTTATTGATAAAAAACCAACAGCCCAAACTGAAGAAGATAAAAAGATTTTGGCAGAGTTAGATAAAACTATAAAATCAGTAACTAAAGATATTGAAGGGTTTCAGTTTCATCAAGCCGCAGAATCTTTGTATCACTTTTTCTGGCACACATTTTGTGATAAGTATTTAGAGACAAGCAAAAAACAGATTGAAGAGGGGAGTGAGCAAGAAAAACAAGACACTAAACAAGTTTTACTTTATACCTTAACTAATTCTTTAAAACTTCTTCATCCATTTATGCCTTTTGTTACTGAGACTATTTATCAATCCTTGCCCCACGATAAATCCCAAAAAACT
>CAYOFM010000047.1:0-5732 GCA_964403365.1 uncultured Candidatus Saccharibacteria bacterium
TCTAGATTAAACCATTTATAACCAACGTGTTCTGGGCTAATCTCTATCTCGCCTGATTTATACTCTGCCTCAAAGAAGATATACATTACTTTCAAATCTTCTTTTGTACTATTAAACTTTGCTGGGATAAAATGCCGGCCAATGGCTACTGGTTTTGACTTTAATTCAAAAATAACACTATCTCCTATTTCCTCTACCGCCTCTCTTTTGATAATCTTAGAAAAAGGCATCTCAAATTCATCAGTGTCGATCCTTCCGCCAGGGAAATCATAAAAACCAGCATAACTGCCAGCATCCACAGCTTTTAATGCCAAAACCTCGCCTTTGTCATTTTTAAGCAAAAGCTTTAACGAAATCTGATAAAAATCTCTTTGTTTTTTCATAAAATTATATCTTAAAAGCGACGAGACCAAACTGGGTAATTTTTTGTTTATAGTTGGGGTTCAAGACAATTGATTGTCTTGAACGAACGTTTTAGGCGGAGCTCCTGCGGAGCCGTTAAAAAACGTTCAGGGTCTCACGAGCGATAGCGAGTGAGATACATTAGTAAACTTTTTTCGTTATTCTTTATCACGTCAAAGACAACTCTATCAACTTCCCTTATTTTCAAAATGTGTTTTTTTATATTTTGACTTGACATAATCTCTTGTTTTGCTATAATAACAATGGAAACAGGTTATGTAAGGCCTATGTTGTCTGCCTCACCAAAGTGTGAGGCTACTCCTCAATAGAGGTGAGAATCGGACACTAGGCAACCAACCTGTTTTCTTTTTTTATTTTTTGTTTAATTATGTTATAAAATTCTAAATCGTTATTATTATACTTTTGATAAACCGCCCAAGCAACAGCATCTGCCAACTCCAGTGTTTTTTGTTCTACTTCACTTTTATGTTCAATGGACAAAAATTCACCTGAACGAACTGTTTTATTTATCACCTGATCAACTTGATTCCGCACTGTCGGCGATGTATATCGCTTATGAATAGTGATACTTAATCGATTATGTGTTTCCAGCGCAAGGTCAACTGTTTTCCCAATCAATCTAGCATAAATAATATTTTTTTCTAAATTTGGTTTTTGCTTTTTATCCCAAACTCCAATAATGATTTCTATATCCTTTTTAGCTAATTCTTGCAATACCAACTTAATAAATCTCTTGCTTTCTTTACTGGCTTTAAAAACTTTATGCGTCTTTAATGTTTTCTCTACTCTTCGTTTAGCAAGTTTAATTACCCTTTTGAGTTCGCCTAAATCGCCCACAACAATAACAGAAACGACAAAATGACTACCTGTTTGTGTCTTTTTCTCTAAAATTCCTGCTTCATCAAGAAGACCATAGTATAATTTAGGAGCATGTTTTTTCATAGGGTTTGGTGGGTGGTGAATTGGTATTTGAATAAAGATTTGAGGAGAATGATTAGTTTTAGGCAGAGGCGGTTGGAGAATTTATTAAGGTCAAAGTCGTGGAAGTGGAGGGTGCAGATGGTGTTTTCTTGGTTAGGTATAGCTAGAAACCTACGTTTAGCTCTGAAGGTAATTAAATCTAAAAACAATCTCCTGATAGTGGCTGTGGCTGGGATTATCAATAAACCATCAAGCTTTTTTATACTTACTTGTTTGTCTAGTTTAATGTTATTAACACTTAAATCGTATTTATATCTTTGTTCGTTTAAAATTTGAAGCAACTCCTGATTAACCTTCCATGCTCCACTGATAAATCCATTGATATCGTATCCATTCTCTCTTAGCCACTCCTTATCACTATTAAGTTTATCTAAAACATTTGTTCGTGATAAATCATAGCTCTCACCTTGCTTGTTTGTTTTATAAAAATGAGTATGTTGCTCAATAACTTGATTATGCTCGGCTAAATACTTTATTCTATCTTGGTGGGCGAAAACAAACCAACTAGCCTTTATCTGCTGTTTATTTAACAACTTAACCAATCTCCTTACGTGTTTAAAGGTTTTATCATTAGCTAAATCCTCAGTATGGATATTTATTGTGATATATCTGACCATAATTTTCTATTTAATAATTGCTCTAGTTTTCTAACATCTTCTTGATAAAACTTTTTTAACTTTTCTCGTTCCCCTGCTGAAAGTTCTGTTTTAATAATCTGTTTAGTATTTGCTTTATCTATTTTATAAAACAAGGTTCTGAAACCAAGTTTAATTAAAACCTTTTTAATATACACCCCTATTTTACTATTTTCAATTAAATTGATAACTTTATCAATACTATTTTTAACAAATGGTAATTTATAACTCTTTTTCGGGTTAATAATTTGATCTAAACTTTTTGGTGTAAAACTTGAATCAACACCAAGAAAACTATAAATACGGCTGATAAAAGCTTGTGGATTTTGAACAATATCTTCATAAATCATTACTAAAATATTTGTTCGGGGGAATAAGTCAAAATAATGTTTTAGATGAGAGTAATACAATCCCCTATCTAAGGGTTTGGTCATTTTATGAGAAATATGTCGATCAATTGGATTTCTTAAGCAAGTAATAATTTTTACATCAGGAGAAACTTGCTTTATCCTTTCTGCAGCCTGAGGAACATAAATATAGGTAGAGGTAAACTCGCCTAATACTTTGTTTTGTTTTTTAATATGAAAATGCTTTTTATACCATTCTAAACCAAACTTAAATCTCTCGCCACTAAAAAACTCCAGCTCTTTTGGATGAGCCAAACAAATCTCTGGATGTTCTCTCAAACATTCTGCCAGCCAAGTAGTAGCGCTCCTCTGCGCCCCTATTCCCACAAAATTTAAATTAAATTCTTTCATAAACTTTATAAAGTTGTTCTGTGATGTTGTTCCAGTTGTAGTTTTTTAGGGTTTTTTGGGCAGATTGGGTTATGGTTTGGGCCAGGGTTGGGTTTTGTTGGATTTCTAAAATAGCCCTAGAGATGGCATAACTGGCTTTGGCAGGGACAAGTAAACCATTTTTTTCATGCTGGATAATGTCCACTATACCTCCTACTTGGCTAGCTATCACTGGTATACCTGTGGCCATGGCTTCTAGGATAACTATACCAAAACCCTCTTTGATTGATGGTAGGCAAAAACAATCTGCAGCTTTTAAATATTTAGGTATTTCTTGGTTAGGGACTTCACCAATAAACCTAACTCTATCTGATATACCCAGCTTCTCTGCATATTTCTCAAGGTTTTGCCTTTCACTCCCCTCTCCGATAATGACAAGGGCTGCCCTCGTCATTTGACAAGGGCTGCCCTTGTCAAGTTCTGAAAATGCTTTAAGTAAATATGTTAAACCTTTTACTTTTTCTAATCTGGCTACAGTCATAACCACAAACTCATCTCTAAGCCCTAACATTTTCCTACTTTCTGTCCTATCTAGGTTTTTAAAGCCTGACAAGTTTATACCATTAGGAATAATATGTATTTTACTTTTATCCACACCTATTTCTTTAAAGTAATTAGCAATAGCTGAGCTAGCTCCAATGCAAGCCCTAGCTTTTTTATAAACCATTCTACGTAAAAAAGTATTCTTTTCTAACCTCTGAACTGTTATAATATAGTTAGTCTTAGTAAACTTATTTAACCAGTAGCCAAGCAAGGAACTTAAGAAACCCTGACAATGCAAAAGATTAATGTTTTCTTTTTTAATTATTTTTTTTGACTTAAAAAATAAAAATGGTAAAGTGGTTAAGATGTATAAAGGAGAGCTATAGGATAAGTTTTTAAGGTTAAACAAGCCAGTTCTAAACACCTCTACGCCATCTATTTGGTCTCTGATAAGAGTACCCTTCACTTTTCCAGTTACCACAAAAACATCAGCCTTTGGGGTTAAGCGACAGCTCGTTTCTTTCGTCCAAGTTTCTAGCCCACCAATAACCGGTGTATAATGTAGCACCGGCATTAAAATTTTATGTTTTTTGTCCATCCTAAAATACAATTAATTAGAAATCCTTTTCTACTATTAAAAGCTGCTATAAAACCAGTTAATTTTGAATTACTAAATGAAAGATTATCCCGTTGCTTTCCTAATAAACAGTTTGTTTTCACCAAAATGGGCAGAGATGCTTTTGAATTAATCGTTAAAGAATACAACTTAAAAGAAGGTGAAATCATTATGCCTGCCTTTATTTGTGATACTTTTTACCCTACGCTAAAACAATATCATATTAAACCAGTTTTTCTAGATATAGACCCTGATACTTTTAATATCAAGTTAGGTGATATTGAAAGAGCAATTACGCCACGCACTAAAGCTATCTTAATCAACTATACTTATGGCTTACCTATTAGTTTACAAAACTTACATACCAATGTTTTAATGATTGAAGACCTTTCTCATTCTTTTGGTGCTAAAATTAATCATCAATATACTGGTGCTCAAAGTGATCTTGCTTTTTTAAGCTTATCCAAACAATTCCCTACTTACAAAGGTGGTATAGCAATCTTACCTAAGGGAGCCACTGGATTTGCTAAAAACACTTTACCTAAAAAATTTATCAATCTTTTCAGCTTTTCTTTAAAACACTTTGAACAAAAACTGGAAAAAAGAATAAAAACTGCTAAGTACTTTCAAGGTAAATTACAAGAACTTGGCTTTAAAACTCAGAAATCTCAAGGTAATATCTTCACCTACCTAACCACCTTATTACCTGATGATTTAAAAGACAAACGTTATGAGCTATTTACTAGCCTTAAAAACCAAGGTGTAAAATGTTCTAGAGTATGGCATCAGCCAATTATTTTGAATCCTAAAGTGCAACAGGATTATCTTTTAGATTCATCGAAGTTTCCTAATACTATTAATGCTGCTAAAAAAGTTTTAAACTTTCCCCTGCAAAACCGCTATACAGAAAAACACGTTGATAGAATGATTGAAACTTTAAAGCTTGTACTTGATGAAATACGGGCTTAAAATCTTAATCATAAACTTTGGCAAGTAACCCCATAAGGTTCTCTTAATGCCAGTTGTTTTTCCTCTTTTACTTTGTCCTATCACATACACAGGCTTGGGTTCTGCCCCCCAGCCTTTTTTAAATATAGCTAAGGGTGATCCTTTTTTAGTGCCTCCAAAATCAAATATCTCAAACTCTTTATTGCTATACTTTTTAAGCTGGTGCCAAATGATTAAATGATTAGCTCCTCTCACTCCCCCTTTTGAAGCGTTAATAAAATACTGTAATACTTTAGTATATTTTAAAAACACACTACCAGCTACTACTCGGCTATCTTTTTTGGCTAAAATAACTTCTGCATCGTTCCTTTTTAAAAACTCTTTAAAAAATGCGTAGGGGTAAGCTGGTACTTTATGTTGCTTGGCTTTGCCAATGTATAGGTTATAAAAAGATTTTAAATCCTTTCGATTGTCGCATGTTACAATTTGAAAGTTTTGATTCTTGGCTTTGGTAATTTCATGCCTAGTAGTTTTTCTTAAATCGCGCCAAAGTTGATCAGCATCTTTTTTATCTAATTCTTCTACAAAATATGTTTCTCTTTCTGTTTCTTGAATTTGGTTTATAAAATAAGGGTGTGTTTTAATAGTAAAGCTAAAATTAGAAAAGTTATCTTTAAAGGCTTGTTCAAATTCTACTAATTTTACTTCACTAGTTAATGGCAAAAACCCACCATACTCACAAAACGGATGAGATACTAACCTCTCTTTATTCTTACTTACTTGATACTTAGCCAAACTAATTAAAGCCTTATCCTGCCAAATATATCTTTCAAACTTAAGCCAGGGATA
>CAYOFM010000048.1:0-5722 GCA_964403365.1 uncultured Candidatus Saccharibacteria bacterium
CAAAAGGAGTACCCCGTGGGCTTAAAGGCACTGCTATTCCTTTTCATTATAACAAGATAGAGGAGCTTGAGGAGGTTATTAAAAACAATGATATTGGAGTGATTGTCATGGAGCCAATGAGGCATCACGAACCAGAAAACGGTTTTTTAGAAAAAGTACGAGCCATCGCTGATGAGCATAATATAGTTTTAATTTTTGATGAAATTACCATTGGCTGGCGGATGAATTTAGGCGGAGTGCATTTAAAAATGGGTGTTACTCCTGATATAGCTGTTTTTGCTAAAGCTATTAGTAATGGCTATCCTATGGCCGCTATCATTGGCAAAGATAAAGTTATGGAGGCTTCCCAATCTTCTTTTATATCCTCAACCTATTGGACAGAGCGTATAGGCCCAGTGGCCGCCTTAGCCACTATTAAAAAAATGAAACAAGAGAATCTAGCTGAGCATTTAAAAGAAATGGGGCAACTAATTAAAGACGGCTGGCAAACCTTATCAGAAAAACACGGGCTAAACATCACCATCCAAGGGTCCTTACCCTTAATCACTTTTGCTTGGAACTATCAAGATAAAAACCAAGCCATCAGCACCCTCTTTACCCAAGAAATGCTCAAAAAAGGCTATCTAGCCTCCAAAAGTGTTTACCTATCCCTCGCCCACCAATCAAACGATATCCAACAATACCTCCAAGCCGTAGACCACACCTTCACCCTCATCCAGAAAGCCATCACCCAAAACAACATAGACCAACTCCTCGACGGCCCCCCCGCCCACACCTCCTTCCAACGTCTCACCTAACCTTCACTTTTTTATTATATGCCCAACCTCCAGCCCCCAATTTCTGGGGGTTTTCTGTTGTGATTATATAAAGACATAGATACAGTATTTAGTAGGTGTGTAAGTAAAAAGCTTGACTTTATTTCCTCTTTCTGTATAATGAAAATATGGAGATAAAAAATCTAAAAAACGTTGCTGAAGTAATTACTGGGTATACCTTTAGAAAAGCATTAGGAGTGCGCAGTGAAGGCAAGATGGCTGTTATCCAATCTAAACATGTTTTAGATAACCTTTATATTATTAAGGATACATTACCAAAAATTGATTTGCAAGAGTATCAAACAAAAGCAATAATTAAAGAGAACGATGTTATTATTTCCGCCCGTGGCAATTTTAGAGCTAGTGTTATAAGAGGAGATGTAATCGATATGATTGCATCTTCTTCTGTTTATATTTTAAGAATAAAAGATAAAAGTATATTACCAGAGTATTTGGCCATTTATCTAGATTCCAGACAGGGGCAAAAACAGATTAATAATAAAACAACAGGTGGAGCTATTAAAACAATATCACGTAGTGATTTAGAAAACTTAACAATTTCAGTACCAAGTAAAGATGTGCAAAATAAGATTATTAATTTATATAAAAACAATCAAAGACAACAGCAGTTATTAACTAATAAAAAAATATTAATTAATCAATTAATCGAAGGTTCAATTTCGGACTTTCTAAAACAATATGCCTAAACAAAAATTTACACAAGACCAACTTAATAAAGTATTATGGGAGGCAGCTGATTCATCTCGTGTTGCCCTTGATGGGGGAGTATATAAAGGTTATGTACTAGTGATGTTGTTCTATAAATACCTTAGCGACCTTTCAAAAAAACAACATGAAAAATACAAAGAAAGATTTGGCAATGATGAGGCTCGTATCCAAGAAAAAATGAAATCAGGTCGTTTTTCTCTGCCATCAAAAACTTCTTTTGACTATATCTATAGTATTAATGAGCAAGATAACATTGGTGAGGAATTAAATAAGGTGTTAGGTAAAATTGAAGACCAGAATAAGCAAAAACTAGAAGGTATCTTAACAGCCCTAGATTTCAATTCAGAAAATACTCTGGGCAAATTAGACCAGAGAAACAAAATGATTCGTGATTTAATACATGATTTTCATAAAATTGATTTAAGTGAGGTAGGGGACGATATCATCGGAAACTCCTATATGTATATGATAGAAAGGTTTGGTGCTGATGCAGGCAAAAAAGCGGGAGAATTTTTCACGGTTAAGTGTGTAGCTGAACTATTAGCAAAGTTGGCAGAGCCAAAAGACGGCGATAGAATATGCGACATCGCCGTGGGTTCGGGTGGTTTACTCTTGTTAGCTGGCGAGGAAATAGAAAAACAAGGTTCAAAAAACTATGCATTATACGGGCAAGAGTCTACTGGCTCAACTTATCAATTAGCTAGAATGAACATGTTTTTACATGGTAAAGATTCGGCTCGGCTTGAGTGGGGCGACACTTTAAACAACCCGCTTTTAGTTGAAAATGATAAGTTAATGAAGTTTGATTTAGTAGTAGCAAATCCGCCCTTTTCATTAAAGAAATGGGGTGCAGAAAATGCAGAAAGCGATAAGTATAATAGATTTTGGCGAGGTGTGCCACCAAAAGATAAAGGAGATTTTGCTTTTATTACTCACATGGTAGAGGTAGCTAAGCCTAAAACAGGTCGCGTAGCGGTAATAGTACCTCACGGGGTGCTTTTCCGTGGCGGAGCAGAGGGTAAGATTAGACAAGCCTTGCTAGAGGAAAATATAATTGACTCGGTGATCGGATTACCAGCAGGGCTTTTCCAAACAACAGGTATACCTGTAGCTATTTTGATTATTGATAGATCGAGAGAAAAAGGCGGTAAAAATGAGAATAAAAAAGATATTTTATTCATTGAGGCCTCAAAAGAGTTTGTCCGAGGCAAAGCACAAAATAGTATGAGTGAAGAAAATACTGAAAAGATTTTCAAAACTTATAAAAGCAGAAAAACAATTGATAAGTTTTCAAGAATTGTTAAGTTTAAAGAAATAAAAGAAAATGATTTTAATTTAAACATTACCAGATATGTTGATACCTTTGAGGAAGAGGAGGAAGTAGATATTTCTGCCAACCTGAAAGAGTTAGCCAAAATAGAGCCAAAACTAACCAAACTTGAAAAAGAGATGAAAAAACACCTAAAAGATTTAAAGATTAGTTAAATTAATATAAATATGGGTAAATTTAATTTCAAAAATCAAAAAGATTTTGAAAAAGTAAAAGATGAATCAGAGGTATTTTATCATACAATTGAAGAGGTGATGTGCCCATATTTTAAGGAAGTAATTGCATTTAATGCAAAAGGATTAAAGCATTTAAAGTTTAAATCTAAAATACAAGCACGATCCAGGAAAGATCAATATGCACGTTTTAAACTTTTACATCTTGCACCAGAAGTGCTACAAAAATCAGGTACGGTTCAGGGTACTTGGGAGACACAAAGATTTGAGAGACAAAGAACAAATAGTAGATGGGAACACGTATTGAGAGAAGTAAAGTTTTATGAGTTTATTGCAGTGTTGGATAGCATAAGAGTGAAAGTGATTATAAAAGAGGTAAAAGGAGGTAATAAATATTTTTGGAGTATTATTCCATTTTGGGGAATTGATAAAACATCAAGAAAAAGAGTTTTACATAGCGGAAATCCAGCATGGGATTAAAACTAAAAAACGCCACTTGTCGTGACATTCTTTAGTCGTACTTGGTTACAGCTTACATAGCCGTGACAGGGCCAAAGCCCCCCCAAGCACTATAATCATTATACACCCACAAGAACTAATGTCAAGCAAAAATTAAAAAGTTATCCACAATTGCCTTTAATAGAATGTCTGAACATATCACAGATTGTGATAAATTGAAGATGTTAGCCAAAATAGAGCCAAAACTAACCAAACTTGAAAAAGAGATGAAAAAACACCTAAAAGATTTAAAGATTAGTTAAAGGGTGGTGGCAAATTGCCCCCTCCCTTTACAGAAAAATAATTAAAATAATCAAATTTATGAACGACCTTATAAATATAAAAGTAGTTCAAAAAGACTTTAATGGTGAGAAGAAAAGATTTGTTAATGCTAGAGAATTACATCAATGGCTTGGCGTTGGCAGAGATTTTTCAAATTGGATCAAAGACAGGATCAAAAAGTATGATTTTGTTGAAAATTTTGATTATTTCATAACCATCGCCAAATTTGGCGATGGATTAAATGCCCAAAAGACGGGCAAAATCGTTGATGCCAAAACTGGAAAGGTTCTACCAAAAGATTACGTTATTTCTGTTGATATGGCTAAAGAACTGGCAATGGTAGAAAATAGTGAGATAGGTAAACAAGTGAGAAAGTATTTCATTAGAGTTGAGGGTAACTTTAAGAAAGTAATGCGTATCGCCACAATGAATCCTAAAATTATCAACCAATTGGCAAGTGAATTTTCAGAAACCAGAGAAGAAACTAAAGATTTTAGAAAAGATTTTACTGCTTGTATTAAAAATTTCGTAGCAGTAAAAAATTACGGAACATATACAGATATGCTTTATAATTTCTTATTTTTAGAGAGAGCCAAAGAATATAGAAAGCTTTTGAATTTAGCTAAAAAAGATTTTACTAGAAACTATATGTATGAAGAAATTTTGTTTATAGTTGGAGCTTTTGAAACTGGTGTATCAGGAGAGATTGAAAAAGAATTTAAAAAGTTAGGTAGAATATTGACTAAAGATGAGTTTATAAAAAAATTCGATGAGTTTGCTTCGCAGAGGAATTGGCTAGCGTATCAAAAAAGAGCAAGGCACATAATGGCAACTTATGATGAGGAATTACGACGTATAAAACATCCGAAATTGATTGATTATAAAAAAGAATTTAGTCAAGAAGATATTCAAAAACTTATTGGATAAAAGGCAAAAACTAAACCGTGACGATTTGTCACAGTTTGGAAATACAAGCAAATGAAGTGGTCGCAGAATGTAACCAGTTAGCGAGTTATCCACATTTGCCTTTGATAGAATGTCTGGTATGGTGTAGATGTCTGAACCTATCACAGATTGTGATAGGTTGAGGATATTAGCTAAAAGTAATAAAAAAGTTAAAAGTAAATTATTAAACTATGGATATTCCTCAAGATATTTTAAACAAGTTTATAGTTAGGGAAGATTATTTGGAGTGGATTAACGAAAAGACATCTATTGCTACATATTTGGACTTAACAAATATGTTTCATTGGCAAGATGTCTTAGGTTGGAGGTTTAGAATAGGAGACTTGATTAAGCAACTTTTTAATTTTCCTAATATAAAATCAGTAAAAGTGTACTATGGCTTAAACGAGAGAGAAAAAGAGAGTTCACAAGCTTTTCATAACCGTATTAGAAAGACAGGAGCAATTTTAAAAACAAAACCTATGAAGTTTATTAGAAAAGATATTGATGAGGCATTATTTTTTCAACGACGTACAATGACATTATTTGATGAGCAAGTTAAAAATAAAATTAATGAACTAATAAGTGAATTGCAGAAATCTGGAATTGTCATTGAAGAGCCAAAATGTAATTTTGATGTTGAAATGGCAATGGACATATTAGATGATGCTGATAAAATAACAGCAGTAATGCTTTTTTCTGGTGATTCTGATTTAGTAGAGCCATTAGAGAGGATAAAAGTGCAGGGGAAGAAAATTGGTATTGTTGGGGTGCGTGGTAGTGTAGCTGGAGAATTGCATCAAATTAAAGATAAATATTTTGATTTTGGAAAATTATATAATGGTAAGCGTAATTATTTCGATCAAGAAAGCGAAAATCCCGCCGAAGCGGGACCGCATAATTAGTAGATTTTCATCTACATACCCATCATACACTAATATGAACCCATG
>CAYOFM010000049.1:0-5722 GCA_964403365.1 uncultured Candidatus Saccharibacteria bacterium
ACTCACATCCAGATCCGGGAACTCCTCTCTGGCAGCATCTGAAGCTGAATAAACAGAAGCGCCGGATTCATTGACGATCACCGGCTGAATATCTGTTTTCGATTTTTTTTTCAGATAATTCCGGGTAAACTGCATGACCTCTCTGGAAGCCGTACCGTTGCCAATACAGATAAATTCACAGGGATATTTCTTCAACAGATCGTCCAGTAGTTTCTCCGCTTCCAGAACCTTCTTTTCTTGCTCGTTCGGTAAAACAAAAAAGGTTACTCTTTTGTTTTACTCTCACTACGCTGCGAAAATAGAACTTTAAGCTACCTTTTTTCTCCAACTTATCTATATCAGCCCTCACACTAATTTCCTCCTGCATCTCACGAATAACAGCTATTCTAATGTTTCTCACTCGCTATCGCTCGTGAGACCCAGTCTATTTTTTAACGGCTCCGCAGGAGCTCCACCTAAAATAGCCGTCAAAGCCAATCAATTGGCTTTGACCCCCATCTTGTGGCTTACCACCAACCCCATTCCACTTACCCACTCCAAAACCACGCTTTTTCATCGCTAAAAGTATTTCATCCTCCCCTCTCATTAAAAAACATAAAGTAGCTTGTTGCATATTACTCTAATTTAACCTATTTCCCACTCTTTTACAAATTGTTCCAATAATTAAAAATGGTGCAACTTGATGAGTTACGCCATACGTTTTCTCTATTACTCCACGATTCGATATCGGATATCGAATATTACAACGATTCGATATCGGATATCGAATATTAAAAATACTCCTCATAAAGATCTGGAAAGTTATTTAATTGTTCTGTTTGACTAAGCACGGCTATAAAACTAGTTTCATTATTTAAAACGCTTCTCCCCTCAAAAAGTAACATCACTCTATTGTATCAAAAAAATCTGTGCATTACACACAGATTTTTTTGTTCTAAAATAATAATCAATTATTCGCCGTACATTTGCTGGAGTCCTTGGATATCTGGAGCTTCAAGGTCTCTTTTACTTGTTTCGCCTTCTGTTGAATAACCGTACATAGTTACAGTAGAACAAGCGTCTGTGTAAATGTCAGACAAACCAACTGAGTGACCAAATTCATGCACTAAGATATTTCTCAAATCCATTACAATAGGATTAACTGTAGCATCTCCCCAAGTATAATCAGTATCAAGGCGCATATCAAATTCTACAATCTGTTTACCTTTTCTAGTGTACCAAACAGTAGTTACGCCGATAACACCATCTCGTGGATAATCTCCAAAATCGATCACATTTTCGTAATCTTGGATACCATACTGGGCACTATTATCAACAGTGTAAGTGTTATTAAACAATTCTGCTGAAGTTTCTGCATCCCATGTCTCAGCTGAAGTTCCAATAGTATCAGTAACAAACACTTCTGGCAAACCAGAGTTAGTAGGATTAATTACATAATCTATTGGTAGTGTTTTCCATTTTACACCCATTAGTTTGAAACAACTTGTATCACCTCCACCTTTACCCTTACCACCACCAGGATTGCTTGGTTTAGCATAATGAATAAAATCTACTCTATCTAACTCCCACTCCCCTGCTGTTTCAGTAATCACGGGTGAATGTTCTGGACCTTGACTATTATTTTTTGCTTTTTGATTTACTGGAATAAATCCAGCTGTAGCCACGCCACTAATTGACAGTACAATAGCTACTGTCAGAAATATTGAGATTGTTTTTTTCATGTTTTTTGTTTAATTTATTTAGTTTTTACTTCACCTTTAGTATCTTTAATTTACCTTTTTTAAAAACATACGTCAAGCTCTCTCTATTTTTTACATTCTGGCCAAGGTGAGCACTTGTCGGGTTTATCTCCATCACCCCCACCTCCTCCTGAAGAGTTCTCAAAATAATCAATTAACCCTTGATAAAGAGCAGTGGCTTCTTGATTTACTCTGTTAACACCATATTCAAAACTAAGAATACTGTTGTTTGCTTCACAAGTAAAGACAGCCATATTTATGTTGGGTACGGTTGCTTCCCCGTAAATATCAACAGAGCATTCTTCATTATTTAAAACAGTTCCTTGAAGAAATAGCTCTGCTTCGCATTTGTTTGTTACGTAATAGCTTTCAGTCAAAGCAGCCGGGGTAAAATACACAGTCATTCCATAACCGCCCCTGTCATATCCTTCATCATAGGCAGGGTTGTTATTAAAAAGGTCTGCCAGCAAGTTGTTATGTAGTGTTGTGGCTAAAGCAAAATCTTGTTTATTATTGAAAATAGCCATTGTCCCGTTGTGGGTTTCATCAACATTCCCATTATGATGAACCGAGACCAACACATCGCACTCTTTGCCATAGAGTTCGGCACATTTCTGTTTGGCGATTTCTACTCTGTCTTTTCGTCTAGGGATGGTTTCATCACATTCTCTGGTTAATACTACATAAGCCCCGTTATCTTCTAACATTGTTTTTAAAGTAAAAATTGTTGCTATGTTGACATTTTTTTCATAGACGCTACCACTTATTCCAGCGTTTGGTGGATAAGTAGCCCCTAAACTTGTGCCTCCATGCCCAGCATCAAAGGCAATAATTTTACCTGCAAGATAATTAATTGGTTCTTGGCTAGAGGCCATCTCAACTAGAAAGAAACCGAAAGCCATAACTACTAACAAACTAATTATAATATTTTTTCTCATATTTTTTATTTAATTAATGATTAAAATTGATTTAACCTTTTATATACTTTAAATTTACCTTTTATAAAAACCCCTGTCAAGGCAAGAAAAAACCACTACACGAATGTATCTGTGTAATGGTTTTTAATTTATATGCTTCATTAACTGCATTTTTTATTCCCTTTCAGCCCTTATAATTACGACTCCATGGTGTACGTTTTTGAAAAACGAGAGCTGCTCAGGACTGTGTCCATTTTCTTTTTGGTTTAAGGGTTTTAATTTTTTTAAAGAATCCTCAATTTCCCCAACTATAGCAGTCTCTTTAAACTTTTCTATCTCTGCTCTACTCGTTATCTTATTTCTGGCTGCTATATTTGTAGCCGCATCATCACGACTACTTGCTGTAGTTTTTCCTTTGATGCCATCAACGCCCTGCACAAAATAAACTCTACTTCCAGTCAAGCAGAACACCTCCCTTGTATTTAGTATTCATATTTTAATAAAATATCAGAACACACTATCTGGTATAAATATAGTAAAAAAATATGGTTTTGTCAAATTCAGTGGCTAGATTAAACCAAAACCCGAGCAGAGGTACTCCTCTGCTCGGGTTGAATTGAAATTCTTTTTCTTTTACCACTCCCCTATCCTTGCCAAGATGCTTGTTCTGGTTGTGGATTAGCTGGTTGTGGGTTAGTTGGTTGAGCTGGAGTTTGTTCATTTGTTCCGCCGCCCATTCTTTGAAATGCTTTGAGAATTTCTAGTGGGATGGCAAAAATAATAGTATTAGATTGGTCGCTACTTATATCATTTAATGATTGTAAGCTTCTTAAATGTAAAGCACCCGGTGTACTGGATAACATTTTAGCTGCTTTAGCCATATTCTCAGCTGCTGCCACCTCGCCTTGGGCTTTAATAATAATAGCTCTTCTTTCTCTTTCTGCCTCAGCTTGCTTGGCAATAGTTCTTTTCATCTCTTCGGCTAAGGTAATATCTTTTAACTCTACACTATTAACTTTAATACCCCATGGATCAGAGGCTTTATCAATAATACCTCTAATGTTTTCTGAAACACTATCTCTTTTGCTTAATAGCTCATCTAAATCAACTTGACCTACTACATTACGCATAGTAGTTTGAGCCAACTGGCTAATAGCATGAAAAAAGTCTTCTACCTCTAGAATTGCTTTTTCCGCTTCGCTCACTTTGTAATAAATAACCGCGTTCACACCTACGGCAATATTATCTTTAGTAATAGCTTCTTGGCTAGGTACATCTACTGCCTTAACTCTTAAATCAACTTTTCTGTAAGATTGAAAAATTGGAAAAACTAATCTCCAACCTGGCTCCATTGTGCCAGTGTACTTACCTAGGGTAAACTTAACACCCTTTTGATATTGAGTAATTTGCCTAATAGAAATTAGGAGAATAAAAACAATTGCTCCCAAAACTACTAGACCTATTTGATATAATGACATATCTTATTTTTTAAATTAGTTATTAATAAAACCTTTAGTTTTAACTTACTCCTCGCCACCAACTTCGTCAAGTCTCTACATTCCTAACCCGCCCATACCTTGCATTTTCATAGCTAAAGTGCGTTGCAGTTTTTTAATAGCATCATTAACACATTCAATAACTGCCTTTTCTTGATCCTCCAAAGCTAACTCTGAGTTAAGTTTAATATCTTCAACCTCCATTTTGCCATTAATCACTACCTTAACGCCATTTTTCTCGCACTCCACCCTTTCCTGTGCCAGGACACTTTGCATTTCCCTTAATTGTTTTATTTGTTTTAATTTATCTAGCATATTTTTTTGTTACTTGTTTTGTTCAACTTATCCTACCATAAAAAAAGCTGCCCGTAAATTTATTTAGTAATCCTGCTAAATCGATTTTTAAACTCTTTTTTTCTTTTGAAAAAAACAATAACTAAATAGATAAGTAAAATTACAACTGCTACACCTACCAAATATGTTACTGAAAATTGTTCGCTGAAAAATAGAGAGATGCTGGCCATTGATATTTTACTGTCTTCTTGACTAATAATAATTTCTAAAGGAATTTTTATGCCTGAATTCATTTTAAAACCACTCTCAGATAAAGGTTTAGCAACCACTGAAATAGTTGTTAAAAAAATTCCTGGCTCTTTCCCTTTTATTCCTAATTGAACATTTTTTATTTCTTTGCTTTCTAAAATAAAGCTAGCTGGTTTAAATTTAAGCCATTCTAAAAAATCATCGGCATAAATCTCGTATAAAACCACATCTTGGCCCGGGTTTTCAATGGTAATGTTCTTTTCTATTACCTGTCCCAGCTTCGCTTCAACCTTTATCTCTGAAGGCGTAACCTTAATGCCTACTGCGTTTGCTAAACCTGCCCAACTAAAAGCAAGGACTAAAATTAGAAAACCTATTAAATATCTTTTATTCATAGCTACTTAATTATTGTTTAATAGACCAAAAAGTAAGCTCCCCTTGCTTAATACCTGCTTCTCCAGCAAAATTTAAAGGAATAGCTAATGCCACTTCAAAAACTTTTTGTTCATTGGCTAAAGCTACTGCCTCAAAATTTTGCCAAAAAATTTTATCCACCTTAAGATTATCTTTAAAAACACTATCTCCGGTTATCTCTGGCTGTAAATAAATAGCAGAATTGCCATTATCAAGCGTTAGTTGTTTGATTAAACTTTCGCCTGCTTTTAACTTACCAAAATCAAGCGAACTAGGAGATAAAGAAAAGCTGATGCTATCCTGTCTACTCTTTAAAGGTGCTTCTATTTTTTCTATTTCCACCACCAGCCCTACCTGATGCTCATCAGGTGCTGTACCTATATTTAAGTTTTGCTTGGCGCTTCTAATATAGCCAACATCAGATATAATTTGTTTTTTGACAAACACAGGATAAAAACCACTGCTAAAATTAACTAAATTAAGAACTAATTTGCCCGAAGCATCAGCTGTTATTTCTTCCAAGCCAACTTGTATTTTAACTGGTTGGGCAAGGTTATCCCAATTACTTGTTTGGCTGTTGTAATACTTTGCCTGAATAGTAGCTTGGCTCTCT
>CAYOFM010000050.1:0-5678 GCA_964403365.1 uncultured Candidatus Saccharibacteria bacterium
CCAAGAAGTAAAACTTATAGCTATATTTATTATTTTATTCATAATTTTATACCGAGTGAAACCTCACGATCGTGAGGTTTCACTAGTAGTTAAGATTAGGATAGTTTCTTGATGGCTGTTTTTATTCTTTTGATGGTCTCTTTTTGACCTAAAAACTCAGCTATTTCAAATGGACCAGCAGATGCCTTCTTATTACTAAGTGCTACCCTAAGTGGCCATAAAACCAGTCCCCTGTCCCCTACTCTGTCGGCTTCTTTCATTAGTTCATCTGTAATGTTTTTAACTGTCCATTTTTGATCATTTATCTTAGATAACAACTTAGCAACATTGTCAAGTGATGATTTTACCTCAGTAGGGGAGGCCTTTTTCCAAATTAATAATTCTTTATCGTAATCCTGTTCTTTAAATAACGGGCTAATCAACTCCCCTATCTCAGATAGTTTTTTTAATCTTTCGTGGTATAGGCTAATAGCTTTTTCTAATAGTTTTGAATCTTTGGTTGGTATTTTTGCCTTTTCTAAATATGGAATACATAATTTAGTTAGTTCTTTTAAATCCATATTACGGATATAGTAGCCATTTATCCAATCTAGTTTTTGAATATTAAAAATAGCCCCAGATTTTTGAATCTTTTCTATGGAAAATTCTTTAATCAACTGATCAAGAGAAAATATCTCTTGATTATTACCTGGGTTCCATCCTAAAAATGCCAGAAAGTTTAACAAAGCCTCTGGTAAATATCCTTGCTCTTGGTACTCCCCTACTCCTACCGCGCCATGTCTTTTACTCATTTTACTTTTGTCTGGTGCTAGGATTAATGGCAAATGTAGATACTCTGGACTTTCTATATCTAAAGCTTTGGCAATAACAATCTGCTTAGGAGTGTTTGAGATATGATCTTCCCCTCTGATAACATGGCTAATTTTCATTTCATAATCATCTATGACTACTGCTAGGTTATAAAGTGGCTGGTCTATTCCTTTAGTTATTACCATATCACCAAAATTATCTGTATCAGTTTCTATTTTTCCTCTGAGTAAGTCCTTAAAAACAATTTTTTTATGAGGCACCTTAAGTCGCAATACATACGGCTTTTTTTGTTTTAAGTGCTCAGCAATTTCTTTTTCAGTAAATTCGTGACACTTACCATCGTATCGTGGTGGCTTACCAATACTCATTAGATATTGCCTTTGAGCATCCAGTTCTTCTTTAGAACAAAAACAGTAATATACTTTTTTCTCATCTACTAATTTCTGTATATACTTTTTATAAACCTCTCCTCTTTCAGATTGCCTAAATGGTCCTTCGTCCCAATCAATGCCCAACCATTTTAAACCATCTAGAATATCTTTCTCATATTCTTTCTTACTGCGCTCTTTATCGGTATCTTCAATGCGGATAACAAACTTGCCTTTATGTTTTTTACTAAACAAATAATTAAAAAAGGCTGCACGTACTGTACCAATATGCAAAACTCCAGTTGGTGATGGGGCAATCCTAACCCTAACTTGTTTTTCTTTCTTTATTTTCATTTTTTTTTGGTACCTCTTTTTTTATTTCTGCTTTAGTGGCTTGTACTAAATATTCAAAAATATAGTTAGCTATAATCGCAGTAGCTTTTGGTCTGGCAAAAGCTTTGGAATGTCCTGCCATATTTTTCAAGATAACTGGCTTAGAAAATAAATATTTTATCTTTTCTAAGAAAAAGTGGGGCTTTAGGTTCTCTTGCTCCAATACTTCTGCTGCTCCTGTTTCAGCAAACTGATAGGCATTTTTTAATTGATGGTCTTGTGCTGATTGTGGCAGGGGTATAAGTATGGCTGGATTGCCCGTAGCAGAAATTTCAAATATAGCTCCAGAACCAGCCCTAGAAATTACTAAGTTACTAACAGCTAAAGCACTTCCTAATTCTTGTTCTGTTAAAAATCCTTTCAAATGGTAGTGAGATGATAATTCTTTACTAATTAATACATTAGCTTCGTTTTTAGTTTGCTTGTAATGCTTGTTACCTGTCATATGAATCACTTCAAATTGGGCTAACATTTCAGGCAAAATATCCATAACTATATTGTTTAAAGCCATAGCCCCTTGCGAGCCACCCAAAATCAACAAAATTGGCTTGCCTCCTTTTATCTCAAGGGATTGTTTAGCACTAGCCATATCATGATTTGTAATGCCTTGTCTGATAGGGTTACCTACATGCATTATCTTTCCCTTAGGCAATTCTTCTATTTCAGCAAAAGCAGTAAATATTTCTAAGGCCCATTTGGAGGTAACCTTAGATACCATCCCAGCTACTACATCAGACTCATGCATAAAAATAGGGATATGAAGTACCCTGCCTGCTAAAACAGCTGAAAAAGAACCAAATCCTCCTTTGCTAAATATTAAATCTGGGCTTTTAACAAAAAACCAAGATAAGGCTTGTAAAAAACCAATTGGTATTTTAAATAAATCAATAATATTTTTAAAAGAAAAATATCTTCTAATCTTTCCACTTAAGATTATTTTTATCTTTACACCTTGTTCTTTTAGAAGATGAGCATATTCATCTTTAGGCCCAATGTAAGATAAATCTATCTTAGATTCTTTATCTACTTTTTTAAGCTCTTGTAAAATAGCTAAAATAGGGAAAATATGTCCAGCAGTACCACCGCCTGTAAAAACTAATTTCATGATTTTGATATATTTAGTAATAAGCCAATACTTATTACCTCTGTTAATAAATGAGAACCTCCATAACTAAAAAATGGTAAAGGAATCCCTCCCATAGGTAATACCCCTGTAATCCCCCCTATATTAAGTAATGCCTGAAAACTAATCCAGATGGTAATTCCTAAGGCAACAAACCGAGCAAAGCATTGTTTATGCCTTAAAGCTATTGTAATCCCTTTTACTAAAAAAATAAAGAACAATACCACTAAAAGAGAGGCTCCTATAAAACCAAGTTCTTCTCCAACAATAGCAAAAATAGAATCTGTAATTGCTTCTGGCAAGAAACCAAACTTTTGTCTACTCAAACCAAAACCAAATCCCTGAGCAATACCAAAGATTTTACCAGAACCAATGGCAATTGAAGCTTGCTTTAATTGATAGCCTACACCCATTGGATCATTGGCAGGGTTTAAGAAGCTCATAAACCTAGCTAATCTATAGGCAGAGGTTTTTAAAAACAAAGCAAAAGCTCCAGTGCCCGTAACTAGCAAAACAATTGTATGCCACCAAGGCACGTTAGCAGAAAAATACATTAGAAACCCCGTAAAACAAATAATACCTAAGGTAGTCATATCTGGCTGTAAAATTAAGGCTAAAATTAAAACAGCCATAATTATAACAAAAGGAAGTAATGTTTGAAAAAAATCTGTTACTTTATTCTCTGGTTTTACTTTACTTTTTGTTTTAGTAGAAAGCCAAGAAGATAAATAAAGAATAGAGGTTAGTTTTAAAAATTCTGATGGTTGGAAAGGAAAGCCAAAAATAGAAATCCAACGGCTGGCTCCACCACTTTTTACACCCACACCAGGGATAAAAACCAAAAAAAGTAATAATAAATTGCCTAGAAATAAGTAAGGGGCTATTTTTTGAATTTTTGTGAGTGGTTGACGATAAGCAACAAAAGCTAATAGTAAACCAAGTCCTAAAATCAAAAGCTGGTGAGAAAGATAATACCATGGTTGGCCAAAGTTCTTTAAAGATAAGAAAAAAGAAGTAGTCCCCACAGTAAAAATACCCCAAATAATTAAAATAGCGCTGATGATAAGAAGAAAGTAATCTACTTTATTTTTTTGTTTATTTTTCATTTTTACTATAATGCTTTACCCATTTTTCAAATAGATCCCCTCTTTCTGCATAATCTTTAAACATATTAAAACTAGCTGCCCCTGGGCTCAATAAACACCCCTCTCCTTTTTTAGTTTTATCATAAGCAATTTCTACTGCTTTTTTCATATCATTTACCTCAAACTTTTCTATGTTATTCTTCTTGTTTATTTTCTCTATTTCCTGCCATAATTTTTGGCCAGTCCCCTGCCCTAGAATAATTAAATTTCTTACTTTACTTTTTAAAATCTCATTAGCTAACTCAAAATAATCACTCCCTTTAGATGATCCACCAACCAATAAAGTAGTAATATTTTCTAAAGATTTAAAAGCTGCAATTGTTACCTCTGGGATAGTTGACATTGAATCATTGTAAAACTCAATGCCTCTATATTGACCTAAAAAGGCTAATCTATGGGGCAAACCAGAAAAGTCCAAAATACCGGCTTTGATAGCTGTTTCTGGGGCATTTAAGGCCTTTGCGGTAGTTACTGCCAGTTGTATGTTAAAGTCGTTAAAGGCACCCTTTAAATGGCTCTGATAACGGCTTAAAATGCCTTTTATAGGTACTTTTTGAGCCTTAGTATTCTTGGCTATTTCTGCTACTTTTTTGTCGTTTGCATTGTAAATAAAGTAGTCATTTTTAGTTTGATATTTAGTAATGTTGGCCTTAGCTTGTTGATATTCTTTTATGTTTTTATAGTAATCTAAGTGGTCTGAAAACAGGTTTGTAAACACGGCAATATGGGGAGATCGTTTTAATCCTTGTAGTTGATGAGAAGATAATTCATAAACAAATATCTTATCACCCGCTCCCCCACTTTCTTCCAGCTCAACTAATTTTTCCATAACTGGTGCGCCAATATTTCCAACCAATTCCACATCTTTGCCTGCTTGTTTTAAGATACAATAAATCAAGCTAGCCACAGTCCCCTTCCCTTTAGTGCCAGTTACGCCAATTATCATTCCTTTAAAATTATTAAAAAAGATATTTGTTTGAGTAGTAATTATTGTATCCTTACTAAAACTTTTTTCTATCTTACTCATTGGAATCCCAGGGGTTTTAATAACTACCTCATAATCCCCTACTTCGCCCAGATAATCTTTACCAGTATGTAGTTTAACATTCTTATCAGGCGCGCTGATTTCTTTTTCATCAGCCACACCAATTATTTTATCAGGAAACATTTTTCTCAAAGCCAAAAAACTATCCCGCCCCTCACGGCCAAACCCTAAAACTAATATCTTTTTATCTTTTAATTCTTGTAATTTCATCGTTCGCTGTTTGCTTTTATGGCAAAAGGAATAAAGTATTGTTCTATACTTTTAGGAGAAACTTTAAAATTCCCCAACCCAAAAAAAGTATCACAAAATATAAATTTTATTTTTAAAACTTTATCTTTTCTATCTTTGCTCCATCTTTTATCTCGGAGAGTAAAATCAAAAAGCTCTAAGGCTGATCTAAGTCTTTCTATCGCTGTTTTATCTACTTTACCCTTATAGTATAAAGCCCCTACTACTGCACTACCTAGATTTCCCATTTGTAGATTAAAATTCATTTTTTGCCATTTATTTTTGTCGTGTATAAATTCTCTCTTCATATACCCTAAAATATCATAAATTCGCCTAAATTAAAACCCGTCCTTACGCTTTCGTAAGGACGGGCAATACTAACTATAGTGCTTTTCACTACTCTCGTTTGTGGCATAAACATCACCCCTTGTTTGCTGTTTAGAACTCCCTATAATATACAATAAAACTCTAAAAAAGTAAAGCTTTTATAATGTAAAAGCAGCCTAGTTGATTGAGGCTGCTTGTTAAACTTTACACATAATTCTTATCCTTGGCATACTACTTAA
>CAYOFM010000051.1:0-5363 GCA_964403365.1 uncultured Candidatus Saccharibacteria bacterium
TTAATCTTTGTATTTGGTAAGGGATAGAAAAAGCCTAATTTCAAAACTGGTATATCAACCATTAATTGCCCCAAAGCTTCTTTAACATATAAATATGAAACAGCAGAAGTAATAATCCCTATCTTTGGTTTGAAGCTAGCCCGTATTTTAGTCCCCTCTAATTGATTAACCGCACTTTTTTCTGCTAAAGCTCTAATTTGTTCTATCTTATGCAATAATTCTTTTTTCATTTCCAACACCCTGGGTGGCATAGTAACAAACTGTTTACGGTTTTTAACAAACTTTCCTTTATTGCTAGTTATCCTTGGCTTTCTGCCATAGTTCACAATAGCTCTTTGATGAGCTACCCTAGTGGTAATTCTAACTAAAACAGGTATTTTAAATTGCTCAGATATCCTGTAACCAAGTTTAACAAAATCCTTGCATTCTTGAGGCGTACTTGGTTCTAAAACAGGAATGTGAGCCATATACGCATACGGCCGGGTATTTTGTTCTGATTGGGCACTAGAGTGGCAACTAGGATCATCTGCTACTACAATTACAGTTGGTCCTTTAGCCCCAGTGTATAAAAAAGGCATCAGGGCATCTGATGCAACATTAAGACCAAAATTTTTCATAGCAATCAAGGTTTTTAAATTGGAAAAGCTTGCTCCTACTCCTGTTTCCATAGCTACCTTCTCATTGGTGGAAAACTCAAAATATACTCCTGCCTGCTTGGCAATCTTACCAAAAACATTTCCTATCTCTGAAGCTGGAGTGCCAGGATAAGTAGAAACAAACTGCACGCCTGCTTCTAAGGCGCCACGGACAATTGCTTCGTTCCCTAATAAAATAGCTTTACCTGAATTTTTGAGTAGTTCACTCATAGTTACTATATTACCTAATTATGCCTGATATAGAGAAAAAAGGCAAGGGGGGGGGTTGACAAATATTTATAGATAAGTAAGATAGAGTTGCATGAGAAAGTGCAGTTGAGACGGGTTCTGGCTTCCATCTCCCATAAGCCGCACAACTTGTCAGGATCCGTCTCTGTATAATAATATAAGTTCTTTCAAAAATTGGAACTGCTGGACTTCCCAGAAACAAAGTCTATCTCACAAAAAACTACCACAGTACAGCAGTTCCATCTCTATTCTAAGCGCATCAACCTTGATGCGCTTTTCCTTTATACAATCACTCCCCCACCAAGTAATTCTTTGTTAGAATAAAAAACTAAGGATTGACCAGAAGCCACTGCCGTTTGTGGCTTATTGAATATAACTTTATAGCGCTTAGCACTTATTTTCTTTATCTTAACTAAATCTGGTTTAGTATTGTATCTAATTTGAGCTTTAAGTTTTGTGCTAGCACTCGGTGCTTTGCCAGAAACCCAGCTTACATCCTTAATCATTATTTCTTTTTTCTCTAGGTCTTTTTTGCTCTTACTAACAAGCAGAATATTATTTTTAAAATCTTTTTCAACGACATAGTATGGTCCACCAGATAAGCCAATCCCTTTTCTTTGGCCAATAGTATAAAACCACAGTCCTTTGTGTTTACCAGTTAAAGTACGGGGTCCGACCCCGTACTTTTTGTCATATGACACAATATCGCCAGATTTTTGTTTTAAATATTTATTTAAAAAATCAAAAGTAGTAGTTTCAATGAAACATACCTCTTGAGACTCTGGTGTACTAGCAGTAGGCAACTTAAACTTCTTAGCTATTATTCGAACCTCTGGCTTAGTATACCCGCCCACTGGGAACAAGATCTTTTTTAATTCTTTTTGCCCTAACTGCCAAAGAAAATATGATTGATCTTTTTGTTTGTCCTTACCCACTAATAGTTTGCCTTCCTCCATTTGGGCATAATGTCCAGTAGCTACATAATCTGCTTTTAATTCCAAGGCTTTTTTTAGTAACAAACCAAACTTAATTTCTTTATTACAAACCACACATGGATTCGGCGTTCTCCCCTGCTTATACTCTTTTAGAAAATAATCAACAATATGTTTTTTAAACTCTTTTTCTACATTTAAAACATAAAAAGGAATATCCAGTTGTTTGCAAACTAAACGAGCTCTATTGGCAGATTCTACCGAGCAACACCTATTCCATTTTTTACTTTTATCGCTGGGTGCTTGCCAAAACTTCATAAACACTCCCACAACATCAAAACCGCGGCTTTTTAGCAAAGCCGCTGCCACACTACTATCCACTCCCCCACTCATCGCTACAATAACTTTTTTGTTATTTCCCTTTTTTATTTTCATAATCCTTAATAGCTTGCTTTAAAGCATGCTCTGCCAAGCTACTGCAGTGTACTTTTGGCTGAGGAATCTCGCCTAACTCTTTTATTACATCAGAAAACTTAATTTTCTTTGCTTCTTCTAATGTCCTACCATAAGCCAAATCACAAATCATATCAGAAGCACTTATGGCATGGCCACAACCCATTGTTTGAAACTTAATGTCTTGTATAATCTCTTTATTATCTTTTTGTCCTACCTTAATATATATACTCATATTGTCACCGCAACGCAAATTCTCGGTGTTACCCACACCATCTGCATTTTCAAGTTTACCCATATGCTTAGGATGCATAAAATGCTCCATCACTTTGTCTGAATATAGTTTATTCATAATATCTTATTTAACCCTATAACCGGAAATTTCTCTAAGTCGCTTTACAATTTCTGGCAAGACTTCTAGCACTTTATTAATTTCTTTCTCGGTAGTCTGAATGCCTAAAGTTAATCTTAACGAACCGTGTGCCTCGTTCTGTGATAAACCAAGAGCTAATAAAACATAGCTAGGGCTTAAACTACCAGAAGAACAAGCACTACCAGTTGAAGTGGCAATCCCCTCTTGGTCTAAAGCAATAACCATAGCCTCACCCTCAGCCCCTTTAAAACTAAAATTAATATTGTTAGGTAAACGATTTTCTCGTGAGCCGTTTAGTTTAGCTTCAGGTGCTTTTTCTAAAATATTATTAATTAATTTATTTCTTAATTCTAAAATACGCTCGTTATCTTTTTCGTTCCCTTTAACTAATTCTACGGCTTTGGCTAAGCCAGCAATATTAGCCACACTTTCTGTACCTGGTCTTAAACCTTTTTCTTGATGTCCGCCAAAAATAATAGGTTCTATTTCTGTACCGTATCTAACATATAAAGCACCAATGCCTTTTGGCCCATAAATCTTATGAGCTGACAAAGTTAATAAATCTACGCCTAATTCTTGCACATCGCAATCTAAATAGTTTACTGCTTGCACAGCATCAGTATGAAAATATATCTTGTTTTCTCGTCCACTATTTACACATTTTAACATCTCCCCTATTTCTTTGATTGGTTGTATTGTACCCACCTCATTATTAGCATACATTATAGATACTAAGCCTGTTTCCGCTTTAATGGCCTGTTCTACTGCACCAACCTCAACTGTACCCTCATTGTTAACTGGTAAATAGGTAACTTCTACACCTTTAGCTTCTAAATGCTTGCAAGCTTCAAGAACAGCTGGATGCTCAATTTGGCTAGTGATAATATGTTTAGCTTTAATGCCTAAAATAACCATATTATCTGCCTCAGTAGCGCTACCAGTGAAAATAACTTCTTTTGGTTGGCAATTCAAAAAACCAGCCACAGTTTCTCTGGCATTGTCAATTGACGCACGCCCTTCTTGTCCAAAAGTATGGATAGAAGAAGCATTACCATAATTATCAGTTAAATATGGTTTCATTGCTTCAAACACTTTCTTGTCAATCTGGGTGGTAGCTGCATTGTCTAAATATATCTTTTCCATAAATTATAGTGATACCATACCACATTAAAATTCTACTGTCCAGCCAAAACGAGGGGCAAATTTATGACCTGTTGGTTTGGCTTGTTTGATTTTGCTAATAATAAAAGAATCGCAGTGTTCATCGCCACTGTCTACTGTGTAGGCGTTTAAAATATGCCCTGGGCTTAAAAGATCTTGACCATAAACTAAATGCTCCCCCTCATCACCCACATCAGTAGCTAAGCTTTCAAGACCTATTACATGATAATCCTTTCTATTCAACTTCGAAATTCTGGCTGTAAATTGTTCAGAGCTCGTCAACGATGCTTCCAGCATCGCTTCCTCGCTCTTCACAATTTTCGCTCATAATTTCTTCGTTTCATACACGAAAGATTATCACGCATTAGGTCTTTGGCTCTACCTCTCGCCAGCCCCCAGGGGTTCTATCTGTACGCGGATAATATATCTCTACTGTTTCACGCGCCTTGCCCGCCTTAGCCACTATCAATAAAGTTTTACGAAAATCCATTAATTCCATATTTTAATTATACCATAACCCAAAACAATGAACTAAAATACAACCTTTGTTTGCTCTGTAATGCCAAATTTATCGCAAAAGCCAGTATTTACTTCAATCACATACTTGGCTGGCAAGGTTGATTTATATGATTGGCACACTTGCCCATCGCACGGCTCTGCATTTTTTACTATACTAACAATGTTTTTATCTTTATCCAAAAAAATAATATCTAGGGCAATTAAGGTGTTCTTCATCCAAAAACTACGGATTTTTTCGTCAGGGAATATAAAAAGCATACCTGATGACTCGGGTAACTCTTTAACGTACATTAAGCCTTGCTTAAGCTCAACACTACTCTGAGCCACTTGCCCCTCAACCTGCACCACCTGCTCCCCATTATTAAAAAAAGTAATTATTGTTTGTTCTTCTTGCATAATAAAAAACAAAAGCACTAAGACAAAAACTAAAACAACTAAAAATAATAATCTCAAAATTAAAAACATGCCTTATTTTACCATATTATCATAAAAAAATACCTCTTATGTTTGGACATAAGGAGTATTTTACAAAATTCTATTTCTCTATTTTCTGAGTGGCAGCGCGATAGTTGCAGTAATCGCACTCTGGGTCTGAAGCAGGGATAATATCTGCTTGCAAACACTTATGTAGATCGCTAATAGTACCCTCAATCCAAGAATCATCCCCTTCATAAGGAATAACCTTAATATCAAACTCTAACTTGCCATCAAAAGCTTCTTTGTCTGTAATACCGTTACAGTAAACAAAATAGCTAGTTGGTGATACTTTAAAATCATTTTTTCTAAACAGCCACTGATAGATCTCCATCTGCCTTTTGTATGATATCTGCCAATCAGCATCAAGGCTAACTTCCCCATCTTTAGATGTTGCTTTGTAATCCACAATAATTAGCTCATCTTTATCATTTTTCCAAACATCATCAATGCCACCTGTAATGAACAGGTTGGTTTTAGGGTCTAGATAAGTAATACCACCTCTTAAAGCATCTCTCCACTCGTCCATTTTCTCATGTGCATAAGGTACTACATTTTCTATGTTAT
>CAYOFM010000052.1:0-4878 GCA_964403365.1 uncultured Candidatus Saccharibacteria bacterium
CTTTTTTAGGATTTGATTTACAACAAGGTGCTTTTGTGATTGTGATTGCTGTGCTAGCTGGTATTGCCCAGTTTGTTCAAGCCAAGTTGACTAATCAAAACCAGAAAACAGGGGATCAAAAAGGAAAAAGCGGGGATTTTGCTAAGGCTATGCAAACTCAGATGTTATACTTTTTCCCAATTATTACTGTGGTTATTATCTGGAAGTTTGGTGCAGTGATAGGGCTTTATTGGTTAACCAGTACAGTATTTTCTATTGGTGAACAAATACTTCTTAATAGGAAAAAAGGCAATCTGCCGAGCAATCATAATACAGTAACACAAACAAATGATGGACAAAAAACAAATTAAAAAAGCAGAAAAAATCACCAAAGAGTTTTTTAAAAAAACTAGCATTGAGGTTGATTCTGAGATTAAGCAAGGAGAAACAGATAATACCCTAGACATTAATTTGAAAACAGAGGAGCCACAAGTGTTGATTGGTAAAGGTGGTACAACCCTATCAGATATCCAGAGCTTACTAGGTAGGATTTTAAGAAAGCAGTTAGAAGGAGAGCTGTATGTTAATTTAGATATTAACCAGTACAAAGAGAATAAAATACAATATTTAAAAGATTTGGCTTATGAAGTAGCTGATGAGGTGGCGCTTAATAAAGCAATTAAAGAAATGCCAGCCATGAATTCTTTTGAAAGAAGGGTTATTCATATGGAACTAGCTGATAGGAGCGATGTTAATACAGATAGCGAGGGGGAGGGTTTCGAAAGAAGAGTAATTGTAAAACCAAGCTAGAGCTTGGTTTTTAGTTGGTTTTACTGTTAATAACTCTGCTTGCTGTGCAAGCAGTTTTTAAGTATAATAAATAAAGTACATATGCAATTTAGAGTTCCAAAATTTTTAGAGCGGGAAGCTACGATCGCTTTTGGTTTAACTTTTAAAAAGCTGGCCGTAGTGGGTGGCGCAGCTTTGTTTTTATTCTTGCTTTACTATGTTCTACCAACAGCCCTTTTTGCTATTATGGCAGTTCTAGTGGCAGGCACACTTTTTCTTTTTATTTTTATTAAAATAAAGGGGCAGAGCTTGTTTAGTGTGATTACTAAAGCGTTTGGTTTTTTTCTTGCTCCCCGTATTTATTTTTGGCAAAAGAAAACAGGCAGTTCACCGATTAAAGTTGTGAAAAAGAAAGTAAAAAAAGAAGAAGGGTCTATTTTACGTTTAGCTCCTAAAAGCCGATTACATGAAATAGGATCAAAAATTGATTTAGGTGAAGCATCTAATTTATAACCATGAAACCAACCACACAATCTTTTTTGGAGTTTAAAGAGATAAAACAAGGAGTTGTTATTTTAAAGAATAAAGCATTAAGAGGTATTTTAATGGTTTCAAGTGTTAATTTTGATTTAAAATCAGAGGAAGAGCAAGAAAGTATTATTTATCAATTCCAAAACTTTTTAAATTCTTTAGATTTTTCTACTCAGATTATTATCCAGTCAAGAAGACTTAATATCACCGGTTATTTTGAAAAATTGAAAGAGCTAGAGAGAAAGCAGGAAAACGAATTGCTAAAAGTGCAAACCGTTGAGTATAGAAAGTTTATGGAAAAGTTAGTAGCTAAGGGGGTGATTATGACTAAACAGTTTTTTATTGTTGTTCCCTATAGTGTTAGTGAAATAGGCGGGGCTACTCGCGGATTAGGGTTTAAGAGTAAAACAGGCGTACTAAACGAAGAAACATTTATCAGAGCTAGGGAACAACTATATCAGAGAATGGAGTTTGTGGCTATTGGCTTAAGACGTAGTGGTTTAGGTATTATACCACTTACCACCCCAGAGTTAGTAGAGCTATTTTGGAGTTGGCATCATCCAAGAGAGGCAGAGGTGGGTTACTATCCAGAAATTTTACCAGAACTTATTAAATAATTATATGGACTTTTCTTCAATTCCACTTTTAAACAAAATTTTAGGCAAAGATAAACAGATGGAGGGGCTGGAAATTAAACCAGAAGACATATCAATAAAGGACATTATTGCCCCTGCTTTAGTTGAGATAAGACAAAATTATGTAAAGTTAGGCGAACGTTTCGCCCGTTCGTTTTTTGTTTTTTCTTATCCACGTTATTTATCAGCTGGCTGGCTTTCTCCTGCAATTAACCTTAATTATCCAGTAGATATTTCACTACATATTCATCCGAGCGATTCAGGGACTACCTTAAAACGATTAAGAAAAAAACTAACTGAGATTCAAGCCGAGCTAGCTGAAAGGGAAGAAAAGGGCTTAATTAGAGATCCATCCTTAGAAACTGCCTATAAAGACATTGAAAGGTTAAGAGACGAACTGCAAACAGCTAGAGAAAGAGTGTTTCGTTTGGGTTTGTATTTAACTGTTTATGGAGACAGTGAAAAAGAACTGCGAGATGTAGAAAATGTTTTAAGGTCTATTTTTGAATCTAGGTTGATTTATGTTAAGCCAACTTTAATGAGAGAAAAACAAGGCTTTATTTCTACTGCTCCTTATGGCTTGGATGAAATAATGGTTCATACCCCAATGAACACCGCACCGATGAGTAGTATGTTCCCATTTGTTTCTCCAGACCTATCTGCCAATGAAGGTATTTTATACGGCCTTAACCGCCATAACAACTCACTTGTGCTGTTTGATAGGTTTTCTTTGGAGAATGCAAATATGGTGATTTTTGCTAAATCTGGTGCTGGTAAGAGCTTGACAAAAGCGGAAAATGTGTTGATACAGAACCAAGAAGGAAAAACCGAGTTAGTTAAAATTGGTTCCTTGATTGATAATGTGATCGATGACCAAGGTATTGATTTTAGAGACGAAGAACTAGAAGGTAAGAGTTTTCCTGGTATTAAAGTATGGACATTTGATGAAAATTTAAAGGGCAAATGGGGAGAAGTAGGTATTGCGGCCCGTAAAGATGCCCCAAAAATGTTTTATAAATTTAAAACTAGAAGTGGCCGAGAGATTACCACCACCGGCGATCATAATTTAATGGTACTTAAAAATGGTGAGGTGCAAACAATGAGGGGTGATGAAGTACGAAAAGGAGAGCATATTCCCCTACCTCGTAAAATAGAGTTAGAGAATCAGGAAAATCAACAACCATTGATTTTAAACAATATTGTAATTAATAGCCTAGAGTTTTTAAGATTAGCTGGCATTATTACTGCCGAGGGTACTGTTGATAAAAGTAGGGTTTTCATTAGCAACACAGAGCAGGAGCTTATAGATTTTTTTGGTGATGATTTAAATACTCTCAATGCGAGCTTTGCAGAAGTATGGGAAAAGTCAGGAGTAAGAGCTATCCATGTGCATCAAGGAGATTTTACTACATCTGTTAATCAATTAGGGGGCACGGGAAGATCTGGACAAAAACGAGTATGGCCATTTATCTTTAATTTAAACAAAGAGCAAATCGCTCAATATATTTCAGCCTATTTTGAGGGCGATGGCGGAGTAGAGAGTAGTAAAGAAATTAGTGCAGTTTCGAAATCCGAAGAATTAATTTCTGATATGAGTTATCTTTTATACTTTTTTGGTATTGTGGCACGGGTTCATAAAACCATGAAAAAGCCAACTAATTCTAATTGGAAAAGGAGAAAGCCTTACTGGAAGCTAACAATTTCAGGGCAGGATAACTTACGTAAGTTTGCCCAAGAAATTAATTTTATTTCTAATAGAAAAAAACAGGCTCTTAATGACATTATTCAAACGCCTGGCAACACTAATGTTGACTATATCCCTGACGTAGCCCCTATTTTTAAAGAAATTTATGATTTATTTAGCTGTGGCTTGCATCGTATTCAGGATATTTCTAACCTTAAAAGAAGCCACTACAAACCATCCCCCACCAAAGTAAAAGAAATGGTTACTATTATAGAGCAAAGAATACAGCAGTTTAAAGATAAAGCTGTTACCTATCAAACCCTAGCAAAGCTACCTTGTTTGTCAGAAGTGATAAATTTAGGGAAAAATGATAAACAATTAAACGCCCGATTGTGGCAAACCTTAGGTCATAGTTGGAGGGTAATGAAAAATGAACAGGTCCAACCAAGGTTTGTTAATGTAAATAAGGCTATAGAAACCATTTATGGTGATTCGTATTCTTTAGGGGAGATTAAACAAACCCTACATGCTGGCTTTCAAGAAATGAATTTAATGGTTAAACACCATAAGCCTAATATGCAGGACGCTTTAAAAGCACGACCCCAAGGCAACACTAGGTATACAATGATTCAAGAGTCGGCTCAGTTTGTTTGGGAAAGCTATCAAGATATACTTTGCAATAAAATTCCCCAAGTAGAGGAAAAACTAGAGCAATTGAAATTACTAGCCAGCAGTGATCTTTTTTGGGATCCAATTACTAGGATAGAAAAGATAATTAACAAAAAAGATAAATATGTTTATGACCTAACTTGTGAAAATAATGTGTTTTTAGCAGGTAAAGCAGGTATGTTTATTCATAATTCATATTTTTGCAAATTAGAGATTTTAAGGTATTTAATGCAGGATGTGGATGTGATTGTGGTTGACCCAGAGAACGAATATGAGCATCTATCAGATGCAGTGGGTGGATCTTTCTTTAAAATATCACTTAATTCAGATCACCATTTAAATCCTTTTGATGTGCCACCACTTGAAGAAAATCAGCAGCCTGATGATGCTTTACGAGCGAATATTATTAATCTTGTTGGCTTATTGAGAATTATGTTAGGTGGTTTGACTCCAGAAGAAGACGCGGTCATTGATCAAGCATTAACTGAAACCTATGCCAGTCGTGGCATTACCCCTGATTCAGACCCAGCTAATTGGCAAGCCAATACTCCGTTAATGTCTGATTTTGAAATAGTGTTAAGAAAACAAAAG
>CAYOFM010000053.1:0-4740 GCA_964403365.1 uncultured Candidatus Saccharibacteria bacterium
GGGGTACTCCTTTTGGCTCTAGGCCAGGCAAAAGATGTCCGTCTAAGTTTTTATCATCAGCTAAGTTAGCGGATAAGTACCAATCATGCCAGCCGTGATAGCCACAAAAAGCAATTTTGTCTTTGCCAGTATAAGCTCTAGCAATTCTTACTGCTACCGCCATGGCCTCTCCCCCGGTACGGGCGTATCTTACTTTACTGGCCCAAGGATGAAGTTCACACAACAATTCTGCTAGTTCTACTTCCTCTGGGGCATTCAAGGTTGTCATAGAGCCATCATCAACTGCTTGCTTAACTGCTTTGTTAACATCATCATCAGCGTAACCTAAAATGCAACTGCCTATGCCCATATAGAACATATCTATGTATTTTTTATCATCTAAACCCCACACTTCAATCCCCTTACCTTTTTTATAATAACTAGGCCAAAGCTCTGGCAAAATCATCTCAACTCTTTTGCTTAATAATTGACTGCCTCCTGGGATTATTTTTTTAGCTTTATTCCAAAGCTGTATTCCTTTATTCATATTTTTGTTATGCTGCCAACGGCTTAGCTCTAAGGCTTCAATATCTTGATTTATTTTTATCAACTCTGGTTTTCTATTAAATAGATCTACTATTTCTGGTAAACCAAAATATGGATTCTGATTATAGAGCTCGTCAAATACCTTGTTAATTAAGATTAAGTCCTTTTCCTCATCAAGGGTTAGACGAAAATGAGAATAATCTTGATCGCTTTCAAAGTTGCCTGCTTTAAACATATCTGGTATTTTGTAGAAATAGGGCCAAACATGCTCTTTTTCTTCTGGTGTCTCAGCCTCTTGCCAATTCTTTTCTAGGGCTTTAAAGCTAAAAACTTCTACATCGTATCCATTAGGAAAAGTAGGCGGATGAACATTGCTCACATAATCATAATCATTATCTAAATAAAACTTGATTACTTTTTCAGCCACAGTATGGTCCAGCAAGGGGCAATCAGCTGTTATCCTCACAATATGATCAAGGTTAAATAGTTTTGCTGATTGATAAAATCTATCTAAAACATTATCTTCTGAGCCACGGAAAACATCTACCTCTTGTTTTTTACCTATATCTTCTAGTATATCATTGGAAAAATCAGTTGGTATAGCTAAAATGACCTGATCAATCCCTTTTATTTGTTTTACCCTTAAAATTGTATGCTCTAAAACTGTTTTACCCTGGATTTGTTTAATTACTTTTTCAGGCAAACGAGTAGAGCCCATTCTAGCTTGGATAATAGCTCCTATCATAGTTTTACTATTTTACTTAGTTGAGCCGACTCTTTAACAGCTAAAGCAATTTTTAATGTTTGCTTACCTTGGTCAATATTTGGCTGTGGTTTTTCTCCTTTATCTAAACTCCCAAAAAAATGTTGTATTTCTAATAAATATGTTTGATTAAAATCAAAACTATCTAGGGTGTCAACTTGCCATTGATTGTTAGCCACAGAAAAGGTTTTTAACTCGCTCTTTTTCAAATCCCAGTAAATAGTGCCATTTTCACCAATTATCTTTAACCATCTTGAGGCGTCTCGTTGTAAGTAATCCATATGAATTTGTCCAACAATACCATTTTCAAACCAAAAAATCATTTCTGCATAATCTTCTGTATCTATTTTTAAATCACTGACATGGTTAGCCAAAGCAAATACTTGGTTAACCTCTCCAAACAATTCGTATAAGCTATTTATTTCATGAACATCATCTAAAACAACTCCCCCACCCAAACTCTTTTGAGCACTATATTCCTTTGTATAATCGCTATTAGGATGCCAATCAGGCAAATACTGACCAAACTCTGCCCTTACTCCCCAAACCTTGCCAATTGCCCCTTGCTCTAACATTTGTTTAATCTTTTTAAACTGGGGGTGGAAAGACAGATTATAGCCAATCATCACAGGCAAATCTTTTTCTTTTAGCTGGGCATAAAAATACTTTGCCTCCTCTAAATTGTCGGCCAATGGTTTTTCAATAAATAATGGAATGTTTTTTTGAGCCACCCTTAAAGCTATCTCTATATGGCTAGAACTAGGGGTGCAAATAAAAACAGCATCTCGTTGTTCTTCAAGTGCTGATGATAAATTATCAAATACTTCAACCTGATAGGTTTGTTTTACTTTTTCTAATTTGTCTTGATTAATATCACAAACAGCCATAGTACCCACTCCTAAAGTCTCTAAGTTACGGATATGCCTTTGCCCAATAGAGCCAGCTCCAACCACTAAAATGTTTTTCTGATTAAATGGCATATTGAGATACTAATGCTTTGACTGTAGCGATAACCTTTTCTACCTCTTCATCTGTCATAGTTGGATAAAGAGGGATAGTAATGGCTTGTTCGTAATACTTTTCTGCTACCTTAAAATCACCTTGCTTGTATCCAAACGCCTTTTGATAAAAGGGATGCAAGTGGAGGGGCATATAATGCACCTGCACGCCAATCCCCTGCTCTTTAAAGCTATCAAACAATTCTTTTCTGCCTACTTTTAATTTAGCTAGGTCAAATTGAATAGGATAAATATGCCAAGCAGATTTCATATCCTCACCCTCGCTTGGTAAAATAATCTCTTTGATGCCTTTAAATGCTTGATTATACTTCTGGACAATGTCTCGGCGCTTGGCAATAAACTTGTCTAATTTTTTAAGCTGGCTAATACCTAAAGCACATTGAAAATCTGTAATTCTAAAATTATGGCCTGGTTCCTCAATCTGATAACACCAGCCACCTTGCTCAGGTTTCTTAACCACTCCGTGATGCCGTAAGACCTTCATTTTTTCATAAAATTCTTTACTATTTGTTAAAACAGCTCCACCTTCTCCAGTAGTAATAGCTTTAACAGGATGAAAACTAAATGTTGTAAAATCAACTAGCCCACCTACCCTTCTGCCTTTATAGCTTGCCCCTATTGCATGGGCACCATCTGCTACTACAAACAAATTATGTTTTTGAGCTATTTCATTGATCTTATCAAATTCACAAGGTCTGCCAGCAAAATCAACAATAGCAATGGCTTTTGTTTGAGGAGTAATAGCTTGTTCAATTAAACCAATGTCAATGTTTAATGAGCCAGCATCTATATCAACAAAAACTGGCTTGGCTCCTAAATAAATAAAAGCATTAGAAGTAGCGGCAAAGGTTAAAGGGGTAGTAATTACTTCGTCTCCTGGTTTAAGCCCAATAGCCATATAGCTAAGTTCAAGCGCACCAGTACCAGAATTAACAGCTACGGCATACTTTGCCCCACAATATTCTGCTAATTTTTCTTCAAACTCAGCAACTTTGGGTCCACAAGTAAGCCAGTCCCCTTTTAAAACCTTAACTACCTCGGCTATATCATCTTCATCAATAGATTGTTTACCATAAGGTATCATATACTTGAATATGTGTTTATTCTACCTGTTTCCCTTGTTGAGTTCAAGCTTTTTGATAGACATTAATAACCGATCAAATAATTGATTACTATGACGAATAGCTTTTTCTTCTACTTTATCTATATGAAAACCTATTTTTTGATAAACTCTAATAGCTGGTTTGTTTTCTGAAATCACTCCTAAATCAATGATCTCTAAATCTAATTCAGAAAATCCATAGTCAACTAATAGGGTTACTGCTTCAGTGCCTATTCCCCTACCCCAATAATTTTTATCTCCTATTAAAATGCCAATTCTTGCTTTTTTGTTTTCAAAATCAATTGGCTCAAATTTTACATTACCAATATGTTTTTTATTTTTTTTCAAAAAAATACCTAAAAACAAACAATCTTGGTTTCTATTTTTTGTTTCTATATATCTCTTTAACTGATCAATGGTAGTGCTTCTTGTCTCAAGGTACTGGTTAACTTCTTGGTCGTTAAGCCAACCACAATAATCCTCACTAGCTTGTTCACTGGTGAGATTTTTTAAAAAAATACTTTTACCTTGTATTTTAACTTGTTTATTTTCTAAATTCATTTTAGAGAAGTGATTACAATTATGCCTCTATTCTTACCCTCAATCTAAAAATTCAAAAGCATTGCTTACTGAACGAAGATTGCCCATACCATAATCCACAATAACTAACTTCTTATTTGCCTCCAAAGTTTTTGATCCCATAATTCTTTAGCTTGTTTAGTTCCATCTGGATTATGTTTATATGGTGCTATTTGATGAGAAAAAGCAATTTTCATAAACTCATCCTCACTAATCCCTAAGTATCTTAAAAACACATCTAAACTGGCTGGCCTAAAACCATCATACTGCTTAGTAAATTCTAAAGCTCTTTTTCTATCCATTCTATTATTCCTAATATCAATACTGGTTAAATGGGCAGTTCTCCCCACTCCCCTTTTAATATATTTTAAATAATCTCTTACTCCAGTAAACATACACTCAACCTTCTCATAACCATATTCAGGTGGTATGCCTTCAACCTCATCCTCTTGCCAATCCAATTCTTGTTTTATTCTTGCTGTTTGTTTTTTTACATCCCAAGGAATAAAACTGCCCAAGCAAATAGATCGGCACTTAATAGCTCTTAACTCTTTTAAACTTGGGTAACGAAATGGCTCTAAATCACGCAAAGTTATACCTTCAATCATTCCAGCCATATCTTCAGCATTAATACCTAAGTTAACCAAACGGTTAAACCTTCTTTCATCAACTTCTTCATCCTCCTCTCCATAAGTATAATAACCTCCATACTCTGAGCTAGGCTCACCCCAAATAATTAAAGGGATATTAAA
>CAYOFM010000054.1:0-4728 GCA_964403365.1 uncultured Candidatus Saccharibacteria bacterium
GGATAGTAGCTTGGCTCTCTGTTTTACTAATCTCAAAATCAGTAACTAACCAGCCATTATCCAGCCACTGGCCAGAATACCACAAAACCTCATCGCCTAACTCTAAATAATAACTATCAGCCCCAACCATGGCCGGCAGATTATTAATCATATACATCCAATTACTCTCACCTGCCAAAGATGACAAATAAAGACCCATACCTGGATACTCAACAATTGTGTAATCAAAAGAGCAAATCTGACCAGCTTGAGTTATTAAGTCCATGGCTGTGCCACCAGCAACTTCTACATGGCAAATTGTTTCTGACTCCCCTTCTATTCTTATCTTATGCGCATTCACGCTTGCCCTAACTGGATAAAATTTGCCCAAAAGTGCCAGAGCAGAATAAGGGCTGCAAAATTTATTATCCCCTTCCCCCTGCCACCAAAACCCCCCGTCTGCATCCTGAAACGACATCAAAGAATCAAGGGTGCTGTTGTTATTTTTTTGCCAAAAAACATCCAAAGGTGTTTCACCCAGTTTATAAATAGTAGAAACAACCCAAGCCCCAGAGCAGGAATCAGAAGCGCTGCCTAAAGCGTAAGGAAAACCGCCGTCATTATTTTGAGTTGATTTAAGATAATTAACCGCCTTAGCGATTTCAAGAGAATTTACAGAAAGACCAACTTCCAATAAGGCCATTATAGTTGCCGCTGTGCTATTAGTATCGCTTATGGAAGAGGTGCTGTATCCCCAACCCCCATCTTGATTCTGGAAAGCTAAAATATAGTCCTTGGCTGTTTGGGCTTGGTTAAGATTTTCTTGGCCTATAGCCCCCAAAGCTAAAATAGCCCAGACATCATCATTAAGTAATTCTTTACTGCCAAATTGATCATTTTGATAATAGCTCTTCAACCTAGCCACATAATCCTCATCTCCAAAATTAGTTGGATTTTTGCTATTAGCTATCAAAGCCAAAATATTCTTGGCATAACTAGTAACTGACTGTTGCTCTGAAGGAATAGTTTTTAAGTGATTAAGATTAATATCTTTCTCACCACTTCCTGCCAATACCATAGAACTCCAAGCAGTTTGCGGCTCGGCTTTTAAATAACTGATTGCTTTTTCAATCGTTGTTTCTTCTGAATAAACTGTTAAAGAATGAAATAACCCTGCCGAAACAATGCTAGCTACAACCAAGCCAGCTAATAAAATTTTCTTTGCCATAAAAATAAAAAACTCGCTTCCAGCGAGACAAGATAGACGACTAAACCTTTTTAATTTTAAGATTTGACGGCTAACCTTCCCTTTACTCGAAGAGAATAGACCTACTGCGTGATAATCTTTCGTAATGAAACGAAGAAATTTTGAAGCGAAAACTGTGAAGGGCGAGGAGGTGATGCCATAGCATCATCGACGAGGTTCAAGACAATTGATTGTCTTGAACGGGCATTTTAGGCGGAGCTCCTGCGGAGCCGTTAAAAAATGCACCGTGTCTGCTGAACAGTTTGTAGCTAAAATTTCAAAGTTGAATAGAAAGGATTATTGCGCGGGAGGTCTAACTAGTTAGTGTGAATGCATAAAGGTATTCTGGCTTATTGGTTCTACGAACCAAATTACAGTTGCGGTACAGCCCCGGACTTAAACCGAGTTCCCCTTTAAACATTATTAAAATAAATAAGAACCTTTTTTATATCTTTTCAGATATTCTATTCTAACAAAACTAAAAAATAAAAGCAAATGAAAAATTAATTTTTAATTAATCACTGTTGTTCCTTTAAACTTATCACCTTTTAAAATTAGATCAAGATTGTCTAAATCATCACCACGCGCTACTATCACTTGCAAGTTTTCTTTTTGGGCCAATCTACCAGCTACTGGGTCAATTGGGCTACTAAATCCAGGGCTCCATTTTTCAGGAACTAATTTCAAATAATCGTCCCAACCTATATCCTTAATCAGCTTAGCTGTTTTGTCTTTGTGAGGATCGGCTGTATAGATATAGTCTGGCTTGCCTAGAATAACAATTTGCTTAATATTAAAATCACTGGCAATTTGGCAAGCTACAAAATCAGTTGACCAGCCAGGCTTCCAACCAGCTCCGATTATTAAGGGATACTTATCAAATTCCTTAAGCTTAAAACGGCTATCAAAAACTACTGGATTAGCTATATCTCTAAAAAGCGTTCTCACTAAATGAGCGTTTAAGCGAGTAGCATGGATACCTATCCAATCCTTATCCTCATCAGTAATATCAATAATCTCTGCCCCAGCCTTTTGGTAAACACGGCAAATATATCCTCCACCAATAATAATGATAAATTTAAAACCTTGTTCAATCTTTTTTTTAATGAAAAAATGAAACTTTTCTAAAAAGCCAACATTAATCCCATCAGGGGCTACAATTGATCCGCCTAAAGCTACAACAAATTCTTTTTTATTCTCACTCATATTTTCTTTATCTTACCTTAATTTAACAAAACAAAAAACCGTATCAATAACGGTTCTCTGTAAAGCCTTACTTCTTTTTTGGCTTATGTTCTTTTTTACTTTTCTTTTTCTTTTTTCTCGCAATTCTTTTTTCGTTAGCCCATCCAATACCCATATATTTATATTAATTATTGATTACTTCTCCCTATATTTGATTATAACATTTTCTAAAATTAAAACCACCACTCCCCTACTCCGCCTCGAACAAAGTTATGTTTCAATAACCACGCAATCTTTTTCATCACCCATTAATCTCACATAATATTCACAGCCATCCACAGCCAAAGCACCACGTTTACATTCAATGTATTGTTTGTGGGTGTTCTAAAAAATCTCATCCCCACATTTCTTACACTTATAATATGTCTGTTTTTTAATTTTATTTTTTAACTTTTCTTCCATATTACCTATGCTCTTTCTACAAGTTTATTATAATTCAAAAAAGATAAAAATCAAGCTCCTGTTCTAAAACTTTATAAAGTTTAGAAATATCCAACCCTTTATAAAGTTTTAGTGTAAACCCGCCACTCCCCCAACCCCTCTCAGTCAGGGCTATTTTATGATATTTTTTTAGGTTGTGGATAAAAACAGACACTAACTATTGACAAAAACTAATATTTTGCTATAATTATGACATCACTACGAAAAAGACCCTTCCAAGGTTTCGTCCTTGTTGGGGGCTTTTTTATTTTCAGCCAATTTTTGTTTCATTTCATTAAGATAAGTAATCTGCGTATTTGTCCTTTTTATCAGAATTGAACACTTTTTATTATCTGGAGCTAACACTGCTTTTAGTTTATCTTTCTCTTGTAAAAATTGTACCAAACAGGCAAAATCTCCGTCACCAGTAATAAGTACAGCTTTATCAAAATTATTTTCATAAGCATCGCTTACTGAACGCAAAACTAAATCCGCATCACAATTTCCTTTAGCTTTGCCATCTGAATCATAAACTGTTTCTTTAAACACAAGGGTGAATCCTGCCTCCTGTAAATACGTGTACAGATTCTTGTATTTAGGTATTAATCCAAGAAACAAATATGCTTTTCTAACTGAATGTTTATCATGAAGCCATACTCTAAGCTTTTTATAATCCAAACTCCAACCAAGTTCGGCTATACCTTTATACAAATTAGCTCCGTCTATATAAGCATAGTTATTTTTTTCTAAAATCATAATTTTAGACTTATCTTAATTAACAACTTCATTCTTTCACGCACCACTACCAACTCCAGCAGACCTCCTCAAGTGTTCAATCCTTCACTCCCCCAACCCGTCTCGGTCGAGGTCATTTTATGATATCTTAACACAAATAAGACAGATATTGCATATTCCAGAACTGTCTCATTTGTTGATTTTTAGAGGAATTCAAGTCGATTCATATTTTTAAACATCAATAATAGATTAAATCTCAAATTTCCTAATCTCTCCATTACTTAACGCTTTATGCGAATAATACTCCTCTATTGGCTTATTTGTTAAAATAAATGTTAGACAACGCAAAAATACTTTATGTCCGCAGACAAGAATAGATTCATCTTTATGATTTTTTTTGATCAAAACAAGAAATGTTTTTGCTCTTTCAAAAACATCTTCTACTGATTCTCCATTCTTAGATCTACAAGATACCCTACTAAAACTATTTTGCTCACAATACTTTGTAAACACTCCCATTGGTGTCCCAGTAAATTCACCCAGATCCCTTTCAATAGTAAGTGGTTCTATTTCTACCTTTGGTTTTTCAAGGGTATCTAAAAATGGCTGGATCGTTTGAATAGTTCTTTTCAGTGGGCTAACTATAAAAAAATCGTATTTATTTTTGTTTAAAACAAAAACCAGTTTTTTTGCCATCTTTTTACCTTCCTCGGAAAGCTCAGAATCTATAATTGAATCTGCAATCTTCTTTTGGTTAGCTAGTGATTGGGCATGTCTTAAAAGAAATAATCTCATAATTTTTATTTTAATTCTTGAACTATAATCTCTGTTTCAAAATACTGTTCTTGAAAATATACTAACTTTACTATCTCCTCTTTATCAATATTACTATAACAAATATCATAACTAAACTCATACTAAATGCTAACGCAATTATCAATGAAATATCCTCTACTATATCATAAATTGTTTCATCGTCGTTATCAGTTATTTCAACTGTTACTGTTTCTGTAATAGTTATCACCGTAGTGACTGGCTCTGGATCTGGTTCTGGTTCAACTACTATAATAGGCTCATCAACATCAAAAACAATTATTTCATCA
>CAYOFM010000055.1:0-4655 GCA_964403365.1 uncultured Candidatus Saccharibacteria bacterium
ATATATCTCAGTTAATCAATGGTTCCCAAAACTATACGGCTAATATAGGAGACATATTACATTATGAGATCTTTTTCAAGAATATTGGTAGAAAGCCAATTCAGAAGAAGTTTCTTTTTGCTAAATTAGATAGCGATTTTTATGATTTGAATAGTTTAAAATCTAACAACGGTGAGTTTGGTAGAGGAGATAACTCAATCATTTGGGATTGGAAAGTAGTACCTGCCTTAAGGTTTTTAGATGCTGGTGATGAGGGTATGGTGGAATTTTGGGTTGATGTTAAAGATGGTAGTTTAGGCAGGAAGATAGAGAATCCTATTTTAAAGAGTGAAGTAACAGTAGCTGGTACAGAAAAAGATTTTCAAACCAAGATTAACTCTCAAGTTGTTTTAGACCAAAAAGTGTATTATCAGGATGAAGTGTTTGGTAATGCTGGACCCCTACCACCTACTGTTGGTTCCTTAACTACCTATACTGTACTTTGGCAACTAACTAACTCTTGGAATGACTTAGATAATGTTAAAGTGAAAACTAAGTTACCTCAAGGCGTATCAGTTACAGGTAAGTTTTTTCCTGAATCAGCTAAGTTTACTTTCGATTCTATATCCAGAGAGGTACTTTGGAATGTGGGTAATTTAAATGCTTACCAGGGTTTTGGTAGTAATGAAACTCCTTTAACTTTAGCCTTTCAAATACAGTTTATCCCAGAAACTAATCAAAAAAGGCAAACCCCTTTGTTGGTAGATCAAGCAGAAGTAATTGGCCAAGATTCTTTTACTTCTGAGCTAATTGATCTAAAATTTGATGGGGTTAACACAACCCTGCCTGATGATGAAACAGTTTCAGCAGGACAGGGTATTGTTCAATAAATAATAATTTAAGAGAGCACAATAAACATGTGGATAAAATGCAACAAATTATTTCTCTTGCTAAGCGTCGTGGTTTTAACTTTCCATAGTCTGAGATTTATGGCGGATTTTCAGCTATTTATGATTACGGGCCTTACGGCGTGGAGCTAGCTAATAATATTAAAAAATCTTGGTGGAAGGCTATGGTTCAGAAAAGAGAAGATGTTGTTGGTTTAGATTCTAGTATTTTTATGCATCCTAAAATATGGGAGGCCTCTGGCCATGTATCTGGGTTTTCAGATCCATTAGCAGAGTGTAAAAAGTGTCACGCTAGATTGAGAGTAGACCATTTATTAGAAGATGCAGGCGTGCAGGCTGATGAGAAAATGAGCGAGGATGATATTAATAAGTTATTTAAAGAGAATAAAAAAAAGATAAAGTGTTCAGAGTGTGGCAAGCAGGATTTTACAGATGCTAAAAAGTTTAATCTACTAGTAAAATCTAACCTAGGCAATTTTACTGAAAAATGGGATAAGGAACCAGCCTACCTAAGAGGAGAAACTTGCCAAGGTATTTATGTTAATTTTAAAAATGTTTTAGACTCTACTAGAGTAAAGATTCCTTTTGGTATTGCTCAAATAGGTAAAGCTTTTAGAAACGAGATTACAGCTCGCCAGTTTGTTTTTAGAACACGTGAGTTTGAACAAATGGAGATGCAATACTTTACTAGCCCAGAACAGGAGATGCAAGAATATGAAAAGTTAAGAAAGTATAGGTGGCAATGGTTTTTAGACTTGGGAATAAAGGAGGAAAACCTAAGATGGTTAAAACATGAGAATTTAGTATTTTATGCTAAAGAGGCTTATGATATTGAGTATAAGTATCCATTTGGTTTTAAAGAATTAGAGGGCGTGCATGCCAGAGGGGATTATGATTTAACTCAGCATACTAAGTTTTCTGGTCAAGATTTATCCTATACTGACCCGAAAGATAACAAAAAGTATATGCCCCATATTATTGAATCATCAGGTGGTGTGGGTAGAACTATGCTAGCTGTGTTAACTGATGCCTATACAGAGGAAGAAGTAAACGGTGAGAAAAGAACAGTTTTAAAATTGAATAAAAAGCTAGCCCCAATTAAAGTAGCCGTATTCCCCTTGCTTCGTAACAAGCCAGAGTTAGTTAAGAAGGCTAGAGAGATTTACAATAACCTCACAGATCAGTTTATGACCGAATTTGACGACAACGGCAACATTGGCAAACGTTACCGCAGACAAGATGAGCTGGGTACGATTTACTGTATTACTGTAGACTTTGATTCTCTTGAAGATGATTCTGTCACTCTTCGCGATCGCGACACCATGAAGCAAGAACGCATCAAAATCTTTGAACTTGACACTGTATTAAGAAATAGATTACAATAAGAGCATATGGAAGATATAAAAACATTATTACAACATCATACTGAAGCAATAACCAAAAGTGTAAAAGAGGGAGTTTCAGAAGAAGTAAAAAGACACATTGATGTTCTTGGAGAAAATTTTGATCATAAATTGAAACTTATCGCAGAATCAGTCTCCAGTATAGACCAAAGATTGAAGACTCTCACAGAGATAGTTGTTAAAAACGCAAAGGATATTGAAGAAATTAAGATTAATATTTTTGCTATGAAGTCTGATATTGAGATTATAAAAAATAAGCTCAAGCGGAAAGTTGATATGGAAGAATTTGAAGCTTTAGAGAAACGACTTTCTTTACTTGAGGCGAGAGCGCACGCTTAGTTTGTTTTATAAAAAAATAACAGTAGAGAGTCAGTCGATTCCCTGCTGTTTTGATTTATGTCTTTAAAATTTAAGCAAATTGGGCTACAATAAGTACATAGAGATATGGAATATCAAAAGACAAAATTAAAGAATGGGTTAAGGATTATTACTGTGCCAGACAAAAACGCTCAAACTGTAACAGTGTTGATTTTAGTTGGGGCAGGTAGCAAGTACGAAGCCAAGGATACTAGTGGCTTATCCCATTTTTTAGAACATATGTTTTTCAAAGGCACCAAGAAAAGACCTAATATTTTAGCTATTTCAGAAACTTTAGATAAAGTAGGTGGGGCTTACAATGCTTTTACTTCTAAGGAGTTTACTGGCTATTACGCTAAGGTAGCTAAAGAACATAGTGAATTAGCTTTAGATTGGGTTAGTGATATATTTTTAAACTCTAAAATAGAAAGCAGAGAAATCGCGCGAGAAAAAGGAGTGATTATTGAAGAGCTAAATATGTATCTTGATGCACCGATGAAATACATTGGTGACTTGTGGGAGGAGTTACTATATGGCGATCAGCCAGCTGGTTGGCCCACTATTGGTTTTAAACAAAACATTTTATCTTTTAACAAAAAGCATTTTACAGATTACTTAAAAAATCACTATTCAGCTCAAAATATCATTGTTTGTTTAGCAGGTAATTTTAACAAGCAAAAGATGACTAGCCAAATAAACAAATACTTTAAAGAAGTTAGCCAGAGTAAGCCAAAGCAAAAAGTTGAGATTTTAGAAAAACAAGTTAATCCTACGGTGCTAGCTTACCATAAAGAAACAGACCAAACCCATTTAGCTCTTGGAGTACGAGCATATAATCTATCTGATGATAGAAAATACGCAGCTGGCATTCTAGCTACTGTTTTAGGAGGTAGTATGTCTTCTAGGTTATTTATTAAAGTAAGAGCAAAAAGTGGTTTAGCTTATTATGTACATACTTCTTTAGAAAGCTATACAGATTCTGGATATATTGTCACTAATGCTGGGGTAAGAAATGGCGATGTTATAAAAGCAGTTAAGTTGATTTTGGAGGAGTATAAGAATGTTAGGGATAAAGGTATTACCCAAGCAGAGTTACAAAAAGCTAAAGATTATTTGAAGGGCACTATGGCATTAAGTTTAGAGCCATCTGATGCCCAAGCATCTTTTTATGCTGGGCAAGAGCTTTTAACTAATAAAATTTTGACCCAAGCAGAAAAAAGCGTTAAAATTGATCAAGTAAGTATTAGTGATGTAAAAAAAGTAGCTAAAGATATTTTTCAACCAGAAAAATTAAACTTGGCTTTAATCGGGCCACATAAAAATAAAAAGGTTTTTGAAAATATACTAAAACTATGACCAATCAATCTATTTTAAACATTAGCTGGGGAACAATTGCCAAAATCATTATTGCTACCATAGCTATTTACATTATTTTTCTTATTCAAAACATTATTGTTTGGTTTATTTTTGCTTTAGTTATTGCTATCTTATTTAACTATGTTATAGATATTTTAGAAAAGAAAAGAATACCTAGAATATTATCAGCAGGTTTTTTGTACTTATGTGTTTTTGCCTTAATTAGTTATTTTATTTATAAAACAGCGCCAGTAATACTTAGCGAGTTTAAAGATTTTGCGCAGAACTTTCCTGTATACTTACAGAGAATTTCTCCTTTATTTGAAAAGATTGGCATTGATGCTTTAAAAAACACAGATGCTTTACTTAGTACTTTGCAAAGCCATTTAAACAGTGCTAGTGCCAGTGTGCTTAGTGCATTGTTCTCTATTTTTGGTGGTGCTAGTTCTACTATTTTAGTCATTGCGATGGCTTTCTTTATTTCAGTAGAGCGTAATTTTATAGAAAGAGTTTTAGCTTTATTCGCACCTAAAAAGTATAAGGATTATTTATTTAAGCTATGGGGTAGATCTAAAAGAAAAGTAAGCGGTTGGTTTATTACCAGAATGATTGGCGTAGTGTTTGTAGGAGGAGCCACTTATTTAGTTTTAGC
>CAYOFM010000056.1:0-4640 GCA_964403365.1 uncultured Candidatus Saccharibacteria bacterium
CAGGGGAGAGGGCGAGATCTCTTTTCTAAACTTAGTTAAAGCTATTGAGGCAAAACAAGATTTAAAAGAAGTTAAAGGTATTTCATTTAGAGATAAAAAGAAGAACATAGTTCACTCTCCAGCAGAGGAGCCAATTACTGATTTAGATGCTTTGCCTTTGCCAGCTCGTGATTTAATGCCTATTGAAGCATATAATCAAAAAACATATCGTTCTAAAACAAGATGCATTAATATGATTACCAGCCGTGGTTGCCCGTATCATTGTGTGTATTGCTCTACTTCTACCCAGTGGGGGCATCATATTAGGCACCGTTCTCCAGAAAATGTGGTGAATGAAATGGAACATATTCTTAAAACATATCCTTTTATTAAAGGTTTTAGGTTTTTTGATGATGTCTTTACGATGGATAAGCAGAGGGTGCTTGATATCTGTAATCTAATTCTAGAAAGGGGGCTGAATGTAGCTTGGGAGTGTGAGGTGCGGGCTAATACAGTTAATCAGGAAATAATGGAAGCTATGAAAAAAGCTGGCTGTGAGTTTGTTGATTTAGGTATTGAATCAGGTAGTAATCAGATTTTAAAAAACATTAGAAAAGCCATTACTGTGGATATGGCTATAAAAGCTGCTAAAACCATTAAACAAGCAGGCATAGACTTGAAAGGGTTTTTAATGCATGCCTTGCCTGGCGAAACATACCAAGATATTAAAAAAACAGTATTTTTAAGCAGATACTTACTTTATAAGCTAAAGATAGATGGGACTACTCAAAGCATTGCGGTGATTTATCCAGGTACTGAACTGGAAAAAATAGCTAAAGAAATAGGCACCCTGCCTCAAAACTTTTCTTGGGCCAAATATTGGGAAAGAAAAGAATCATATCCTCCGCTTAGCCCTTGCATACATATGCCTATTTTTGAGCAACCAAACTTGAGTTATAAACAAGTTTTTCAGTATGTTAGAAGAGCTAAAATAGTCTATTACTTAACCCATCCTCAATATATTGCCCTAACATTAATCAGACACAGAAAAACAATCAAAAAGTGGCTTAAAACCAAGACATAAAGGCAGGGTCAATGTTTTTTGAAAACGGTTTAAAATAGTTTTCCACAGAGTGGACTTGTCGGGTATTGACATTCTATGATTGTTTGCTACAATTGAAACATACACGCTCCAGCTAGCCGAAAGGTTCGCTGGAGTTTTTTGATACCAGTTTTAGCCCGAATCGTTATTTCGCTTTCAAAATAAGGAGTTTTTTGATATAGTGAGTGATGGATCAAAGGAAATTAGTTGATAATAAGAATTTAGTCATATGCCTAATTTTAAAAAAACATTGAAAAAGTATTTTCGCACACCAAGGCCAAGCAAACAACAGTTTTATTACTACTTTTTTAAAGATATTAAAAAAATACCTAAAAATGCTTGGTTATTAGATATAGCAGCAGCAAAGTGCAAAGGTTATGATATTTTTAATAATTTTAAATATGTAGCAGCTGATATTTCTTTAGAAGCGCTTAAGCATCCGTACTGTTTTAATCCAAACATTAATAGGGTGGTCACAGATATTTTAAGCCCAGGGTTTAAAAAACAATCATTTGATGCAGTTATTTCTACTCATACTTTATCACACTTAAAGATTAACCAAAGAATGGGAGCTATCAGTAATATAGCTAACTTAGTAAAACCAGGAGGTGTTTTGATTTTTACTGTTCAACTAATGGATAAGGGGGAAGAATCAATCAAAATTAAAGCGATAAAAAATGCTCTGGCCCAAGATTTTATTATCCATCGGGCAGTAAAGTATGATGGATTATTAACTAGGGCTTATGAAAAAACAGTAGTTAACTTTTTCCAACGGTTTAAAGTTAGTAGTCCTTTTATCTATCGCCTTCGTTTGGTAATGGCCTTTTTTATCCTTGGCATAGAATATATCACCCAATTATTTAGGGTTTATAGTAAAATGGCCTATTTTTGTGTAGAAAGGAAAACTGATCATAATTTAATTGGCAATAATGCAGTTTCTGAACATAATGGTATTGTTGATAAAATAGCTTGTCCTAACGATTTCGGAACACTTAATTATGTAAATAGTAGGACATTATCCTGTGAACACTGTAATACTACTTATAAAGTTGACAGAGTGGACAAATACAATATTTTCTGTATAATGAATAGTATAAACAACCTAAATAATATGAATAATCCAGATATTTTCCAAGATAAAACAATTTTAGTTACTGGAGGCACTGGTTCTTTTGGCAAAAAATTTGTGGAAATAGCTCTTAGAGACCATAATCCAAAAGCCATTAGAATATTTTCTAGAGATGAGCTTAAACAATATGAAATGGAGCAACGATTTAATGATCCACGACTTCGTTTTTTTATTGGCAACGTGAGGGATAAGAATCGTTTAGATAGAGCCATGAAAGGTGTTGATATAGTTTTGCATGCTGCTGCTTTAAAACAAGTGCCTGCCTGTGAATATAATCCATTTGAAGCAATTAAAACCAATATCTTAGGAGCTCAAAATGTCATAGAAGCAGCTATTGATCAAGGTGTAAAAAATCTGATGTTAGTTAGTACAGATAAAGCTGTTAATCCAGTAAATCTATATGGGGCTACTAAACTTTGTGCTGAAAAACTTTTTGTCCAAGGTAATGCTTATGCTTCTGGGAGGGTAACAAAGATTAGTGCGGTTAGGTATGGTAATGTGGTAGGTAGCCGTGGCAGTGTTATTCCTGTTTTTCAAAAACAGAAGCAGAATAATATTTTAACTATTACTGATACCAGAATGACTAGATTTTGGGTAACTCAAAGCCAAGCAGTTAAGTTTGTTATTATGTCTTTAAATAGGATGCAAGGGGGAGAGATATTTGTACCTAAACTGCCAAGTATGAGGATTACTGATTTAGCGCAAGTTATAGCCCCCCAAGCAGAAATTAAAAATATTGGTATTAGGCCTGGAGAAAAGCTTGCCGAGGTTTTATTAACTACAGAAGAAGTAAAATATACCAAAGAATTTGATGATTGCTATATTGTAGAACCAAAGTTTTCGTTTTGGAATCATCAAGACGACCTAGGCCGACCGCTTGATGAGAACTTTATTTATGCGAGCAATAATAATACTAAATGGTTAAGCCCAGAGGAATTAGAAGCAATGATTCAGGAATTGTAATCATCTTAATAATAAAATAGTAATTATGTCAAACAACAACATAGTGAAAGAAAAAAACGATTTTATTTTTAAGTATCAGAAACAAGATGTTAATGAAAAATTAGCAAAAATTTTAGGGCAGGATTTTAGAAGATATCGAGAAGATTTTCATAAAACGCAGGATTATCTTAAAACTGGATTTATCCCTGATTTCCCGATTACCATTTCTCTTGAATTGGTAAATAGATGCAATCTTAATTGCATTATGTGTTATAAGAAACATCATACAAAAACACACGCCCAACTTTCTTTAAAAGTTCTTGAAAAAGTTATGCAAGAATGTAAGGACAATAAATTACCTTCTCTTATTATAGGGCTGGGTGCGGAGCCGTTGGTTTATAAAGAGATTAAGCAGGCCATGGATATTATTCATAAGGCGGATATTCAGGATATTTTTTTTGGTACTAACGGAGCCCTTTTAACCGATGAGATAATAGAATTAATTGTTAAACATAAGATAAGCCGTGTAGAGATATCATTAGACGCCGCTACCAGTACAACATACAACAAAGTGCGACGAGTTCCAGTACTAGAAAAGGTGGAAAAAAATATTGAAAAAATAATTGCTTGTAAGAAAAAATATAATAGTCCATTACCTGTTATTCGCCTTTGTTTTGTGGTTATGGATATAAATAAGCATGAAACAGAGTTATTTATCGAAAAATGGAAGGATAAAGTTGATTATATCGATTTTCAAAGATATATAGATTTATCTAAAATTGATGAGCCTACTAAGGTTGACCAACCTGTAATTAAAAATGCTTTTTGTGCATATCCTTTTTATAGTTTAAATATATGGTCGGATGGCGGTGTGAGCCCTTGTTGCTCTTTTTATGGAAAGAAATTAATTTTTGGCAATGTTCACAATCAAACATTGAAAGATATTTGGAATAGTCAGGCAATAAAAGCCATCCAAGAACAAATTGCTTCAAAAAAGTTTAATCCTATTTGTCAAAAATGTTTGTATTTTAGAGACCGTGACTTAATTGATAAACTTTAACTTTTATGAATTTAAAAAGATGTAGTCGGTGCGTAATGCCTGAAACTTGGGAATCAATTAATTTTGACCAAGATGATGTTTGTAATATCTGTAGAAATGCCAAAATTAAACAAGAAGAGATAAACTGGCAAGAAAAGAAAAAAGAATTTAACCACCTTGTAAGCCAGTATAAAGGGGAAGGGCAGTATGATTGTATAGTACCTTTTAGTGGCGGGAAAGATAGTACTTTTACTCTTTTAGCTGTAATTAAAGATTTTGGATTAAAGCCTTTAGTGGTGAGTTTTGACCATAGTTTTTATAGACCAAAAACTTTAGCAAATAGGCAGAAAGTTTTAGAAAAGTTAGGAGTTGATTTTATGTCATTTAGACCTAGCTGGCAAACGGTAAAAAAGTTAATGCTTGAATCTTTAAAACGAAAAGGAGACTTT
>CAYOFM010000057.1:0-4635 GCA_964403365.1 uncultured Candidatus Saccharibacteria bacterium
TATTGTATAAGGCGTTTTTTGAATTCTTCGACGATTTTAACTGGTATTGGGTCTTGACCATATTCAAGAGCTAAGTAATAAGTTGTCCAATCACCAAGAGAAAGTGTATTAAATATTTTTTCTAAAACACTACTGCCTTGCATCTCTATTATATCAACCTCAGCCCCTTTTTCTTTAGCTAGATCGGCAAATAAATCCATTCGCTTTAAGTTGTTTGGGTGATCATCTTTATCTTTGATGATTAGAAAATGAAAATTACCTTTCAAATTAGTTAAGCCAACCATTTCATTATGGTTCAATTCTGGGAAGTAATTAAAAAAGGCCATTATCTTAGAGTTTTCATTAAACCCTATTTTCCAGATTCTAGCTATAGTTCTAAGTCTAGCAGAAGAATAAATTACAGGAATTTTGTCCTTTAATTTTTTAGCTAATTCTTTGCCCTGCTTTTCAAACTTTTCTGGCTTTAAATCATTTGTTAACTTTGACAATTGCTTTGATTGATCAGTAATTATTTTAGAATTACCAAGAATAGTTAACAAAGAGGCACATTGATAGCCCAGAGAAAACCTTGGTTGAGGAGCATCTTTGGGGATAATCACTATAGGTAGGTTGTTTGCTTGGGCAAGCTCTTGCAGTTTTCCTCCAGTAGTGATAGCTACCACTTTAAGCTTTTTATCAATTGCTTCTTGATAAGCAGATAAAGTTTCTTCAGTGTTACCAGAATAGGAAATGCAAACAATCAAGCTTTTTTCCGTAGCTTGGGGTGGTAGTCCATAGCTCCGGTGTGAGTAAACTGGTATTTCTATATTAGGAATATAGGTCATCAAAACATTAGCTGGCAGAGCACTGCCACCTAATCCACAAATAACAATATTTTTAAACCCACCAGTTTCCGAGGAGTTAATTTTAACATCTTTAGCTAATAGGGCACCTTTCTTAAACTGTTTAGGAAAGTTTAAAATTATTTCACGCATATATTTATTATATTTTTAAGCATTTTTCTATATCTTTTTTTCTTAATAGATAGCTGGAAGAACAATTATCGATCATAGCATGGCTTGCCATATGTGAAAATCCTACATATTCAACAATTTTCCCTAGCTTTTTTACTTTGAGAATAGCAGGTAGTAAATCAGTGTCAGAACTTATTAATATCACTTTATCGTACGAGTCTTCATATGCGCCAGTCATCATATCAACAACGATTAAAACATCTACTCCTTTTTCGTGATACCTGTCTGTTTTGAGCATATGCCCAAAGCCAATCTTCCAGTTATTTTTTTGCAGTTTACCCAAAAATTTTCTTTGGTTTTTCATTAATTTTTTGCTCTGCATATCACCTTCCTTTTCTTTTATAGCTCCAATGTAGTATTTTTTTAATACTACTTTTCCTTTTTCTGCTAAAATAGGTTCAAGTAATTTTTCATAATTTAAGGCTAAAAGATTCTTTAATCCCAATTCTTTCAAGCGATGGTAGAAGTTACTGCCATCAATTTGTATAAAGATTCTTTTTTTTTCTTTCATATAATAAACTAAACCCTGCACGATCCGAAGACGGCGCAGGGGGAGTTAACACCTTCATTGTAGCAAAAGATAAACTTTTGTCAAGCCCCTTAAATTGTTCTATGAAATTTAACATTACTTGTTTCATATGTTTTTATTTAAAAACTCTTTTAGTTTTAGTATATATATTTTCTATATTACTAAACCTTTTAGCTGGTTCAGTTATTTTCTCCATATCAAAACCCTTTACTTTAGGGCTAGTGATATAGATATAGTCTGGGCTAACCAAGAAAACAGTTGGCAAAAACTTAATTAAAAGATTTTGAAATTCTTGTAAATTGGTTTGCCTAATAGCTGCATCATTTGTTTCTCTGGCTTCCTCTAGTAAGTTATCGGCTGTTTTAGAAGAATAACCAGTAATGTTTAGGCCTGGGTATTCTATTTGACTAGAGTGCCAAAAAGGGAATGGATCTGGCATAGCTCCTAATGCCTCGCCAAATAGTAATACATCAAAGTTTCTTTTTGATAAAACATTGGTTTGCAGGTCTGAGGAAGAAATTCTTTGAACAATTACCTTAGCACCAACTGCTTGCCAGTTTTCTTTTAAAATCTCAGCTATCTCAGTTAACGGAAATCTGTTACTGGTAGTTAAAGTTATCTCTAGCACTTTAGTTTCATCAGGCCTATTAAAGCAAACTTCGTTAAGCTTTTGCCTAGTCATTGGTTTTACCTCCCCATTACCTGCAGTTAATCCTACGGGGTGTAAGATTTCATCCGCATACTTTTCTTGAAACTTAATCACTGCTTGCTTGGTTTTAGCACCAAAATATCCACTAGCTATACCTTCTGGATATACAGCTGGGTCTTCTCTTAGGCATTCTTGCAGTTTTTGAACATCATTACCTTGGCTTTTTAAAGTTAGGTTGCGGGTAAAGGTAAAACTAGCTTGACCAGTAATCTGTTTCTCTCTAATACCTGTTTCAGTATTGATTAAGTAGCCGGCTTCCTCTAGTAAGTTTTTTGCTTTTTGTTTATCAAAATTGTAAACTGTGGTTGGCAAGTTAAACTCAAAAAACTCTGGCAGAATAGGGGAAGTAGCTTTGTGGCTTTTACCTAAAAATACTTGATTAATAATTTGGTCGTAATCAGTAGCAAAAGCTAACGTCTCCCTGATATCCTTTTCTTTAAAGATGTTATCTTTATCTAGATTGAAAAATAGAGAAAAGTACCTAGGTACTTTTACTTGTTGATAGTTAAAAGCAGTTTCTACTTCTTTAAAGTATTTGGTATCAGTTAGGGCAAAGCTATCTATTGTTCCAGTGCGGGCTGCTTTTGCTAAGTCTTTAGTGTTAGCAAAGAAAGCAAAGGTTAGTTCGTTTAAAAATGGTTCTCTGCCGTAGTAAAGATCGTTTTTTTCTAAAACAATTTCGCCAATCCCACCACTTCTGTTCTGAATAATCTTTTTAAATTTAAAAGGACCAGAGCCAACTAATCTTTTTTGGCTCATTAACTCCCAAGCTAGGTCAGCTGGGGCAATATCTCCTAAAATATGTTTAGGTAATATTTTTAAAGTTAGGTTTTCAATAAACCCAGCATATTCTTTTGGCAAACGAAAGCGTACTTGATTAACAGAAACTTTTTCCACTACAATACCCATCCATTTTATTCTTAAAGGGCTTTGGGCTTGTGGCTCTTGAATTAGGTTGATAGTGAAGATAACATCATCTGCTGTTAAGGGCTCTTGATCGTGCCAAAAAAGATTTGGTTTTAAAACTAGCTCTACTATCCTGCCTTGGTCTTTAATCTCGTAGCTTTCTGTTAAATCATTAATAATTTCACCTTTTGCGTTATATTTCATAAGGCCAGAGAAAAGAACTTCTACAATATCTCTATCAGCATCTTGATTAGAAAGATAAAGTGGGTTAATAAATCTGGGTTCACCTACTACACCTTCTCTTAAAGTGCCACCATAATCTGCCATTACCTCTGTGTTAGTAATAAACAGAGCAACGCTTAAGGTGATTAAGGCAATAAAAGCAACAGAAGCTAAGAAAGAAAACACCTTTTTTTCTGTTTTATTAAGTAATTTAAAAAACTGCTTCCACTGTTTGATAGAAGGGAACTTTTTAGATTTTTTCTTTTTCCTGCCTTTTGGCATACTATACAACTAAACTTATAACAGAGATGATTAAAAAGACAATAGCTAAAACAACAGTAGCGGTAAAGATTTTTTGATCAAGCCCTCTTCTTTTAGCGTAAAATCCACCACCACTACCTCCAAAAGCGCTGCCCAAAGCAGTACCTCTTTGCTGTAGTAACACTAAAACAGCTAAAAGAATAGGCACAGCAATCTGCAAAATTGTTAAAATAGTTTTAAACATAATATTGTTTATTCATCGTCATCATTACTTTTCTTTTTTCTTGGTACGAAAAAGTTAGCTAGCCAAACTAGCAAAGCAGTTAAGAAAAGTGCTTTTAATCCAGTAATAGATAGCTCAGGTGAAAAGATAATATCAATTCCCCAAATAATACCTATATTAATTACTAAACTAAAAAGACCGAAAGTAAGCCATCTTAAAGGTAGAGTGATTAGGTTGATCAAAGGCTTAACAATAGCATTGATTAAGCCGAGTACAATACCAGCTAATAGTAATACTTTAATAGACTGGCTGAAATCTCCTACCACAATAAAATCAGAAACAAACAAAGTAGCTAGGATTAACCCAGCACAACCAGCTAAAATACTACCTATAATGCTTTTCATTCTCATGGATTAAACTTGATAAGTCTATTGTAGCTGATTTTCTATAAATGTCAATTATTTTTGCAATGAAAGGGGTTCTGTTACGATTTTTTTTATTCTCATTATTCTTAATTGGTGGTACAATGGGTATATGTTTAAACTAAAGAAATTAATTAGTAGTTTTAGTGATGCTTTTAATGGATTAAGGGTTGGCTTTAAAGTAGAACAAAGTTTTAGGGTGCAAGTGGTTTGTGCTTTGGCAGTTATTCTTTTAATGTTTTACTTTCCTTTAACTGTTTTGGAAAGAGCTGTTTTGTTTTTAGCTATTGGGTTTGTTTTGGGTTTAGAGCTACTTAATTCACAGCTAGAAGATATTTTAGATTTAATTA
>CAYOFM010000058.1:0-4507 GCA_964403365.1 uncultured Candidatus Saccharibacteria bacterium
AAAGTTCAGATTTCGTTCAGAGTCCTGAACTGCTTCGCGGGTAGGATTCGAACTTTTTTTGGTTTTTGTTTTAAGGTAACTAAGTGGCTTTAATGGGCATTAGGATGTAGATATAGGAAGGGTCGCCTACTGACTTAAGAAGGCCTGGGCCTTCAGCACCAGAAAGCTCTAGGATTACTTCAGAGCTTTTTATTTTATTTAAACCTTCTAATAAAAACTTATAATTAAAAGCTACTTCAAAACCCTCTCCTTGTACTTGGGCCTGTAAGATAGATTCATTTTTACCAGTATCTGAGCTTTGAGAAAATAGTTTGATTTGATTATCATCAGGCACAGCCTTTAATCTTACTTCTAAAACTTTCCCTGAAAAAAGACCGGCTTGTTTAACCTGGTTTTCAAATTCTTGTTTACTGATTTGAATACTAGTAGTGTGGTTTTTAGGGATAATCTCTTGATAATTAGGGTATTGACCATCAATTAACCTTGATAAAATCTGTAGTTTAGGATGATTAGATTTTTCATCCATTAATTCAAATAACACTTGGTTGTTTTCTAAATAAATATCTATTTTCCCTTCCTCTGAAGATAATATATTAATCAATTCCCTAGATGTAGATTGGGGAAGAATAAAAGAAATATTCTCTTTCACCTCTTGCTCTAAACTAATTGTTTTTTCAGCTAACCTAAAACTATCTGTAGCTACAATTTTAAGTTGCTTTTTATTAAACGAAAATAGGACACCAGATATTTCTGGCCTAATTTGAGAAATTGATGAAATATCAACGATTTGCCCTAGGCTAGAAATAAGTTTATTGATAGAGATTTGATATTTATCCTTTTTCTCTATTTTAGGAATAATTGGAAATTCTTCTGGATCTTGCCCTTGGATTTGGTTTTCTTGATTTTGGGCTATTAATAGTAAATTTTTATTCTCTTCACTAAGGGTAATTTTATCACCTTTAATTAAACTGACTAAATTATTTAAAAAATTAGCAGGTACTAATATCTTACCTTGTTCTTCATTTTTAGATAAAACCCAATAACGAATAGTGGTCTCTAAATTAGTAGTATTTAACTCTAAAAAATTACCTTCTGTTTTTAAAAGAATATTTTGTAACACTGGTAAGGTGGTTGTTTTTCTAGTTACTCTTTCACAATTAGTTACAGCTTTTTTAAATTGTTCTGTTAATATCTCTGTTTTCATATGTAATTGTAATAATAATATATTAATATATTATTATTGTTATTATTATAGAGGGAAAAACAAGGGATAAGTCTATTTTACTCTTTATTGATACGGTTTTTCCTGTTAATAACTTTACTAATATGGCTGTGGATAAATTTAGAGTGAGATGTGGATAAATATTTTTACTATTTTTTTACCCACCTTATACCCCTACTTTACTATCTGTTTATCCACATACTTATCCACTTAAAATTCACTATAAATTCTTTGTTTAATTAAATTTAATTCTGTTTGTAAAACATTGTCTTCATTTAATTGTCGTTTTACTTTTTCACAAGCATAAATTGCCGTGGTATGATCTTTGCCTTGGAATTTTCTGCCAATTGATGGGTATGATTCTTTTAATTCATGGCGTAGTAAATACATAGCAATTTGTCTTGGTTTTACTATTTCTTTACGTCGTGTTTTAAGTAATAAATCTTCTTTATTTAGATCGTAAAAATTAGCTACGGTTTGCATAATTTGTTTAAAGTTAGTAGCTTTTTTGGGTGCACTAATTAGGTTTTTTAATAATGTTTTTACCTCTGATAATTCAATTTCTTTTTGATTAATTTTTTGGAAAACATTTAACCTATTTAAAGCACCTTCCATTTCTCTAATGTTTCTTTGGATGTTAGTGGCAATAAACTGTAAAATATTATCTTGTAAATCAATATCCTTTTCTTCACACTTGGTTTTTAAAATAGCTAACCTTGTTTCTATATCTGGGTTACCAATATCAGCAATCATTCCCCCTTCAAACCTTGACCTTAATCTTTCTTCAATAGCAGGAATAGTATTAGGTGGCCTATCAGAAGAAAGTATAATTTGTTTTTGGTTTTGGTAAAGAGTGTTAAAAATATGGAAAAATTCTTCTTGAGTTTTTTCTTTGCCAGCGAAAAATTGGACATCATCTATTATTAAAACATCTATTTGACCAGACTCTTTTTTTAGTTGCTCTATTTCTCTGTTTTTAATTGCCTCAACAATACTGGAAATAAATCTTTCTGAGGTGGTGTATTTTATAACCTTATCAGGAAACTGTGCTAGTATTTTATTGCCAGTAGCTTGTAGTAAGTGAGTTTTTCCTAACCCTACCCCGCCGTAGATAAAAAATGGATTATATGAATCACCTGGTTTCTCAGCAATGGCCCAAGCTGCTGCATGAGCTAGTTCATTAAAACTACCAACAATAAAGTTTTCAAACAAATATCTAGGATTAAGATTTGTTTTTTGATCTAACTTAAACTCTTGAAATTGCATTTGCGGTTCTAGTATTTCTTCTTGTCTCCTTTTTCTTTTAATTAGAGTAGGAGCTGCTTCTTGAGGCTTAACAGTAAACTCTATTACTCTAATATTCTTATCTAATGACCTTAGTATTTTTAAAATCAGAATTTGATATTTATTACCTAACCATTCTTGAGAAAATGAACTAGGTACAGAAATTAAAATCACCCCCTCTTTATGAGAAACGATTTTAGTATCGCGGAACCAGGTAGCGAAGTTAGCCCTTGAAACATTAAATTGAATCTGAGCTAATACTGATTGCCATAATTCGTTATTGTCCATAAATAGAAAGATTATGAGTATTAGGTTACAACTCTATTCTGCCTTTTTTCTATTGTATTGCAAATCACTTATTAAATCAACCTTTTTAAATTTTCTGTTAATAACCTGTGGATAACTTGTGCAAAATGTGGACAACCTATTGAAGTTGCTTGCTTTTTTTCTAAACATTGCTAAATTATTAATCGTAGAGTTATTAGTTATTCTAATTTTCAAAAGGACAAAAAGAGATATTAACAATGGCGGAGCTAAAAAGTGAGATATTTGTCCAAGATTTTTCCGAAGAGAGATTTTCAGAAATCACCATTAAGAGCATTGTAAGGGAAGTCCAAGAAGTGGCCGATCAAAAAGGAGGATTTGTGAAACAGCTAATTAGCCACAGCTCTTTCCATGAGGACCACACAAATTCTTTTCAGCGTGGTGTAGTTATTTTCCTTATTCATTGGTTCGAGGATTAAGGGGTGCCACAACGAGGCGGATAAGGTATTGGTCTAAATGTAAATATTTGCATTCAGACCAATTTTATTTGGCAAAACCTTTAGTTTCTGCTATACTGTTTCATATAAAGATACAATAATATGAGTATTACATATCAACCAAAAAAGAAAAAAAGGATGCGTAAGCACGGTTTCTTAAAAAGGATGAGAACCAAAGATGGTAGAGCAGTGATTAATAGAAGAAGGGCCAAAGGCAGAAAAGAACTAACTGTGTAGAGTTACACACAATTTTTTGTTTATGTTAAATAAACTTAATCGGCTTAAGAGAAAAAAAGATTTTGAGAATGTTGCTAAAAATGGCAGGCAAGTGAACAGGGGCTTTTTAGTTCTAAAGTTTGTGCCCAATAAAGAGAACAACCACAGGTTTGGATTTGTTATTAGTAAGAAGGTGCTTAAAAGAGCGGTAGATAGGAATAAAATTAAAAGGCAACTAAGGCACGCAGTTAGAGGCGCTATTTCAGAAAAAGAGATAGGACATAAGAAGATAGGACATGATATTGTGTTTTTTGCCCGTTTTGGTATTGAAAAACATAACTTTGAGGAGTTAGAAAAAGCTGTAAAAAGCTTATTAAATCAAGTTAATCTATTATGACCATTAAAATCATTAGATTTTACCAAAAATATGTTTCTCCTTTGACACGACCCCATTGTCGTTTTTATCCAACCTGTTCAGAATATAGCGTGTTGGCTATTAAAAAATATGGAGCGTTTAAAGGATTAGTCAAGTCGTTTGTGCGGATAATAAGATGTAATCCATTTTTTAAACCAAGGGTTGATCTCCCATAATCTTAAATTATATATGAATTTATTTATTGAATTTTTCTACATAACTTTATACCGACCATTAGTAAATATTTTAATCTTACTTTTCACCTATTTACCAGGTCATGATTTAGGAGTGGCTGTTATTTTGCTTACTCTATTGATTAAATTAATTCTTCACCCAATTACTAAAAAGGGCTTAAAATCTCAAAAAGCTATGGGCGCTTTACAGCCTAAGATGAAAGAGATTCAGGAGAAGTATAAACACGACAAAGCAGCTCAAAACCAGGCCATGATGGCTCTTTATAAACAAGAGGGGGTAAGCCCAGCTTCTGGTTGTCTGCCTTTATTATTACAACTACCAATTATTATTGCTTTGTATCAAGTATTTTTAAGGGGACTTGGCTCAGAATCATTAAGTAATGCCTTATACACCTTTGTGCCCCACCCTGGTGTG
>CAYOFM010000059.1:0-4463 GCA_964403365.1 uncultured Candidatus Saccharibacteria bacterium
CAATAGAAGGCAAAACAGCAATAAGTCCTAAGAACGAGGCTCCTAAAAATAATATGCGGTAAAGAATCTTATGTAAAAATTGAGATGTAGATTGTCCTGGTCTGATACCCGGTACAAATCCACCCATTTTTTGTAAATTATTAGCAATTGATTCTGGATCAAAAGTAACTGCAGTATAGAAATAGGTAAACATAAATACTAAAGCAAAGAATAACCCACCATGCACCCAAACATTTTCTAAGAATCCAGCCACTCCTTGAGCCACACTCGCTATAAACGAAGTGCCACCAGCAAAAAAGTTAGCAATCATACCTGGAAACAATAATATACTCAAAGCAAAGATAATTGGGATAACTCCAGCTGGGTTAATATTAATTGGTAAGTATGTTGAACTACCACCATATATTTTATTACCTCTAATTCTTTTAGCATAAGATACTGGGATATTACGCCTTGCTTCAGTAATCACAACCACTCCAGCAATAATTAACAAGGAAGCTGCAAAAAACAATAAGTATCCCGGTAGCTTTGAAGGGTCCCAAGTTAATAATAGTTGTCTAATTTCTACTGGTGTTCTAGAAACAATACCAGTAAAGATTAAAATAGATACACCATTACCAATACCCTTTTCAGTAATTAACTCGCCCAGCCACATTAAAAATAGGGCGCCACCAATGGCAGTAATAATAGCCATAAAAAATCCAAAAGAATTCAAGCCAGTAATAGCACCTTGTCTTTGCAACAGAGTAAGCATAGCGTAAGATTGAACCGCTGCCAAAGGTACAGTTAGCATTCTACCCCATTGATTAATCTTTTGCTTACCTGCCTCCCCTTCTTCTTTATACATTTTCTCTAAAGCAGGGAAAATCATAGTTAACAATTGCATAATAATGGTACCAGTAATGTATGGGCCAAGACCAAGCATAATAATGGACATATTGCTAAGAGTACCACCAACAAACAGGTTTAATAAACCAAAAAACTGGCTTTCATTGAAAAACTGTTTTAAGTTTTCTATATCAATGCCAGGCATTGGAATACTAGCTGCTAATCTAAAAACAACCAAAATACCTAAAACAAATAGAATTTTGTTACGTAGTTGTTTATCTTTAAAAACCAGTAATATTTTTTGAAAGATATTGACCATAATTATTCTTTAATACTACCACCAGCTTTTTCTATCTTTGCCTTAGCGCTTTCACTCATAGCTATTTTTTCAAAAATTAGCTTTTTGGTAATCTCTCCAGTACTTAATATTTTAACTTTAGGTGTCTTCCCTTTCATTGTAGCAATAACATGTTTTTCAAGCAAAGTGATTGGGCTAACAGTATCTCCATCTTTAAAATTCTTATCCAATACTAAAAGATTTAAAGCTACTTCAAGCTTTTCTTGTTTTGCGTGACGATACCCTCTTAGCTTAGGATAACGCTTAATCATTTCCCTAATTGAAGGTTGCATCTTTCGTCCAGCACGCGAACTTTGGCCTTTCATACCCTTACCAGAGTAAGTTCCTTTTTTACCACCTCTGCCAATTCTTTTACTGGTTTTATTCTTTTTTGGTTTTAGGTTGTTTAACTGCATGTTCTTGTTTATCAGTTACTTCTTTCTTTTTTCCTAACTTTTTCGGTTTTTCATCCTTTTTCTTCTGATCTGGAAGGAGTTCAACTCCTTCCTTTTTATCCACAGTTGGCTTAACCACTTCTGGTAATTCTAATTCTTTTAAAGCCTTAATAGTGGCTCTAGCAATATTTAATTTATTTCTTGAACGAGATAATAGTTTAGATGAAATATTAGGTACACCTGATAACTGGCAAATTACTCTAACTACACCACCTGCTACTAGTCCCCTACCCTCTCTTTGTGGTCTTAAAATAACTTTAGCTGGGCCAGATTTAGCTTCTACTTCATACGGAATAGTATGACCTGATACTGGTACTTCAATAATATTCTTCTTTGCTAACCGTGTAGCTTTTTCAATAGCTTTTTGTACATCAGCCCCCTTAGATACACCTACACCTACTTTTCCTTTTTTATTACCTACCACAATAACAGCTCTAAATCGGAGCTGTTTACCACCAGATGTTACTCTGGTTACTCTTGTTAAATCTAAAAGCTTATTGTCGTATTCTGATTGCGGCTTTTTAAATCTTTTTCTATTAAATTTTCTGTTTTCTCCTGGTCTTTGCATATAGTTTTAAAATTTTAAACCTCCTTCTCGGGCGCCTTCGGCTAAGGCTTTAACTCTGCCATGGTATTTATATCCACCTCTATCAAACACTATACTAACTATCTTTTTCTCGCTTGCCTTTTCTGCTATCAGTTTACCTACTTCTTTGGCTAATGCAACCTTCCCTGCTACTTTTTTCTTAATTTCATAATCTTTCGCCTGTAATATAGTTTTTCCTTTTTCATCATCAATCATTTGAGCATAAATATGGTTTAAACTTCTAAATACGCAAAGCCTTGGCTTTTTGGCTGTGCCTTTCATTTTAGCAGTTACTCTATGATGTCTCCTATTTCGTTTTATTTGTTTATTTAACATATTATTACGCCCACATTTTGTGGGGTAGTCCTTACCCTCAGCCCAAGGTCAGTCCTCGTCCTCCGCCCTCGGCAGAGGACTGCCACTTGGTGTAAAGACCTCTTAAGCAGTGGTGGCTGCTTTTTTGCCTTCTTTTCTTCTAACATTTTCTCCTACATATCTGATGCCTTTACCTTTATATGGCTCTGGCTTTCTAACATCTCTAATTTTAGCGGCAAACTGGCCTACTTGTTCTTTACTTATCCCTGAAACAGTAATAATGTTTTTCTCTACTTGTATTGTTAATCCTTCTGGGATATCAAATTTAACTGGATGAGAAAAACCCATAGCCAAGTCTAGCACCTTATCTCCTTCTGTTTTTGCTTTATAACCCACGCCAACAATTTCTAATTGCTTAGAAAATCCTTCACTCACCCCTATAACCATATTCTGTAAAAGCGCTCTGGTTAAGCCCCAAAAAGCTGAACTATTTTTTGTTTGTTCTTTTACTTCAACAATTAATTCATTATCTTTTTGGCTAACTAAAATCTCCGCAGTTATAGCCTGCTCTAATTCCCCTTTTGGGCCTTTTACTTTAATATTATTATCCTCTATTTTCACTTCTACTCCGCTAGGAATAGAAATTGCTTTTTTGCCTACTCTACTCATATATTTTTTACCAAACTTTTAACATTATTTCTCCACCAATATTCTTTTTTCTAGCTTCTCTGCCTAACATAACTCCTTTTGAGGTGGAAACAATAGCAATACCAAAACCGCTTCTCACTAATCTAATTTCTTTAGCTGGCTGATAAATTCGTTGGCCTGGTTTTGATATTCTTTTAAATCCACCAATAGCCGGCTTTTTATCTTTTTTATACTGCAGGTCTATCAAAATACTTTTCAAGGCTTTTCTGCCTTTGGTTTTACAATCCTTAATCATTGCTTGAGTTTTAAGTATCTCAGCTATTTTCATTTTGTTTTTAGAAAAAGGAACCTTAACAGTTTGATGAGCTGCTGCTTGGGCATTTTTTATTCTATTTAATAAATCTGTAATTGGATCTGTCATAGTATTGATTAATATTTACCAGCTTGATTTTTTAACTCCTGGAATCTCGCCTTTGTTAGCCATTTCTCTAAAACAAATTCTACATAAACCAAATTCTCTCATATATCCTCTGTACCGGCCACACTTAAAACACCTGCGGACAATCCGACTGCTAAATTTTGGTTTTCTTGCTGATTTATTAATTTGTGATATTTTTGCCATATATTATTCTTTTTTTTGTTCTTTTTGCAATGGGAAACCCATTAATCTCAGTAACTCTTCTCCCTCTTCTTTACTTTTAGCTGTGGTTACTACAGTAACTTCTAAGCCAAATAATCCTTTTTCTCTTTCTACTTTTACTTCAGGAAATGGTGTATATTCTTTAAAACCAATTGTTAAATCTCCTTGTTTAGTAATTGATTTAAGTGGCAAACCTCTAAAATCTCTCATTCTTGGCAGGACTAGATAAACTACTTTTTCTAAAAACTGATATGCTCGCCCGCCTCTTAAAGATACTTTAGCACCAATAGGCATACCTTCTCTTAGTTTAAAAGTAGCTACTGATTTCTTTGCTTTAATTAATACTGGCTGTTGTCCGGTCATGGCAGCTATTTTCTCGCTAATCATTGCTTCAATCTTACCTCGCTCCCCTGCCCCTTTACCAGTTACCATACTACCAAAACCTACGTTAACAATTACCTTATCAATCTTAGGCACTGCCATTACGCTTTTGTAACCAAACTTTTCTTTCATTGCTGGAACTATTGTTTTTGTATATTTTTGTTGTAACCTCATATATTTACGCCCACACCTGCAAGGCAATTTTTACCCTCAGCCCAAGGTCAGTCCTCGTCCTCGGGCTCCGCCCTCGGCAGAGGACTGCCACTTGGTGTG
>CAYOFM010000060.1:0-4439 GCA_964403365.1 uncultured Candidatus Saccharibacteria bacterium
TTATTTTCTTAATTTCTTTTTTGAATAATAATTCTATTTTTTTCAAATTTGGTTCTTTCTTAAAATATTCAATTTTTTGTTTTTTTAATCCCTCTAAAATAAGTAATTGCTGTAAGAATAATTTAAAGTTAAACTCATCTTTATATTTTTTATTACCTATTTGCTCTATTTCTTTTAAGCTAGCATGCTTTTCTTTCAAGATAAAATATAAATCTATATAATCTTTATTTGCCCCACGAAAATTAAGAGCGAAAGCCTTCATTGCAGCAATTTCTGCTGGTTTAGCCATTCTAACCCCATGGAATTCGATAGTGTTTTGTATTAAAGGAAATTTGTATTTTACAAAATCTATTTTTACTCCATCTATCTTAACGGTTAACTGTTCTCGATTTCTTAATGATATTTCTATCTTATAATCCTTAAAAACTCTTTTTATTTTTGCTAATAATGCCGGAGTTATATTGTTTTTTGAAAACAAATCAAAATCTATAGACATTCTATGACCAATTTGTAAAGCCAAAGCAGTACCTCCTACTAAATAAAATTCGGGAAATTTCAACAAATAACTAAATATTTTTTGTTGCTTGGATTTTAATACCTCTATTTGCATATTTCATTTTTTTAATATTTAAAAGTAAACGAACCAACTCTAAACCAGCTTCATTTCTAAACTCGCTAACCGGAATATTTTCTATGATTCTCCTTAATCTTGCCTTGCCAAAATAATTAACTACCCATTTTAAATGCTCCCACTGTCCGTAATTTATAGTGTTAATAATAATCCTGTCTTTGTCTTCCTCAGGATCTACTAAATTAAATTTATAAGACCACATCAAATACTCGAAACTTTTTGGTAACTTTGTAGTTTTCTTTTTTGGCATATTAAAACTGTTTTAAAAATCTTAAATCGCCTTGGTATAGCATTCTTAAATCTGGCACTTTGTGTTTAATCATCGCTAACCTGCCTAATCCTACCCCAAAAGCAAACCCTGTTACTTGTTTTGGATTAAATCCGGTTGCTTTAAACACATTTTTATGAACCATACCAGCACCCATTAATTCTAGCCAGTTCCCTTTTTCGTCTTGAGCGTCTATTTCAAGACCAGGCTCCACAAAAGGAAAATACCCAGGTCTTAATCTAATCTTTACTTCTCTATTAAAAAATCTAGTTAGGAACTCCTCTATAACAGCCTTAAAATTAGCTACTGAGATATCCTCACCCACCATTAAGCCCTCTAATTGAGTAAACTGTGCTTCATGGCTTGCATCGGTAGCTTCATTTCTAAACACTCTACCTGGGGCAATAATCTTAAATGGCGGTTTATGGCTTTCCATATATCTTACTTGCACTGGGCTAGTATGAGTTCTTAAAACCAAGCCCTCTCCTTTTTTATTCTTCTGTCCAAGCCAAAAAGTATCCTGCATATCTCTGGCTGGATGGTTTTTAGGTATATTTAAAGCATCAAAGTTGTACCATTCAGATTCTATTTCAGGGCCACTAGCCACTTCAAACCCCATAGCTGTAAAAATCTCTATGGCTTTTCTAGTAGCCAAGGTAATAGGGTGTAAATGCCCCATTTCTATCTTCTCTCCTGGCTTAGAAATATCTATATTTTCTTTTTTTATACTCTCACTGATCTCTTTGTTTTTAACTTCATTAGTTTTCTTTTCAATCAATTGGGCTAAGCTGATTTTAACCATATTTGCCTCTTTGCCAAGCTTCTTTTTCTCTTCATTAGAAAAACCCTTAAAGTATGTAAAAACTTCAGACAGCTTGCCTTTTTTACCTAAATACTGCTTATACACAGCGTTTAAGTCAACCAAAGTTTGTGCCTTTTTTATATCCTTTTCTGCCTGATTTTTTATCTGTTTCAAGTCCATATCAAAAACTCTTTATACTCCTATTTTACCAAAAACTAACCCAAAAAACAACACCTCAAATGCCTCTCACTCGCTATCGTTCGTGAAACCTTGAACGTTTTTTAACGGCTCCGTCGGGAGCGACGCCTAAAACGTTCGTACAAGACAATCAATTGTCTTGTACTCCACAATCCAAAGAATCCAAACAAAAAAACTCGCCAAAGGTACAGGTGTACCCTTGGCGGTATGTCTATCAAAATTTTTATTCCTTTCGTTTTTGTTTCTCAGCCTTTTTTATACCAGCAATTTCTTCTTTGCTCCATTTTTTTACTGGTAGAATCAGGAAATCTTCAGCCGCGTAGTCTTCCTGTGTTTCGTCACTAAACAGAATTTTTACCCTCATAATTTCTCTTTGACCAGGCCAAAGAGAATAAATTTGTTGTGATTTTTCATTGCCCGTATGCGGGGTTACGAAAAAATGCAAACCTGCAGCTTCCATTGCTGCTTTATAGCGATAGATTGCTCTATTACTAACTGCTAGTAAATTGGCGATCCTACGAAGCGCAAGTGGACCATACGACAAGAAACGAAGCATCCACAAAACGCCGATTGTTTTTTCCTGTGGTGGATGTTCTCTTCTTCCTTTTTTCAATCTTCTCTTTTTCCCAACCATTTTCATTCCTCTTTATAATTGGTCTGTTATCTAGCTTTAAAACACCTCTCTATTCATACCACAAAACAACAAAAAAGTCCATCTAACACACGCTAAATCTTAATTCTAAAAAAACCTACAATTATAGTTCTTCTTCGACTAACTCAACAGCATCGTCCTCATCAACACCCTCTTCGCTCATAACATCGCGAACTCTTTCTGCTGTTTCCGCATCTAAATCATGGCTTTCCATAAGCTCTCGGACTTCCTCATCTGGTGCATCGTCTGTTTCATTTTGATGATCTTCATCCATATTAACTATTTTTTAGCTTTTTTACTTTATACCGCATTCCAATAAAAAATCTTCTTCTGTCATCACCTCTATGCCATTTTTCTTCAATAAAGCACTTGTTACGCCGTCACCCTTAATGATTGTCTTAGAAAAAGTTCCATCGTATATCTTACCACAACCGCAAGAAGGGCTTTTTTGTTTTAAAATTACTTTTTTAATACCGAATAACTTTGCCAAGCCCAAAACCTGTTCTGCGCCTTTTATAAAACTGGCTGTAACATCTTTTCCTGACTTTGTTATAACCCTATCGCCTTTTTGTTCTGCTGGCTCCCTTGGAGTGGAAAAACCCCCCAACTGTTCAGGACAAACAGGAATTAAGCTTTCTTTTTCCATCAATGCCAAAACTTTATCATCGGGCTTGCTCTCCCCATCATATCTGCACCTTACTCCTAACAAACAAGCACTACATAATATAGAATCTTCTTTTTCCATAATTTTATTCCTCAATTATTTTTTAATTATTTTTTAATTTTTCTATCTATACGCATACTTTTTAGATACTTTAGCATACAAATTTTTCTGGAAAGCAAAAAATATTGAACGAATTTTCTTTACATCGCCAAGCGACTGTTCCGCATTAGCAATGGCGTGATATTTTAAATTTAACAAAATCGGCAATCTTTCTTCATCTAATTCCTCAATACCTTTTACTTCATATTTCGATAGTACAAAGTTTAAAAATTCTTTCTGGTTTTCCTCTAAACCCCTAAGAATCTTACTTTTCGCCTGCCCTACTCTTTGTACTCTTGAAATAGGTTTTGTTAAGAATGATATATATGTTAATACATCAAATAAATCACTCTGCTCGGCATCAACTATACTCCGTAATGTCTCTAATTCATCCTTACCATAACCAATTTCAGCAATTTTTTCTAAAAATACTTTACGGGTTGTTGGGTTTGACCAAATCTTTCTCAACTCTGCTTCAGTTTTAAAAAATTGAGGCATTGCGCCAAACATATTATTCATAAATTTCTGAACCGAAATTGGCTTACCATCAGCACCCCAAAAAGAAGTATCAATCATATGCTTTATCTCTCGCTCTTTACCATCTCTTAATTTAATTTTAAGCTTCTTACTTACTGCTTCAGCTTCATACTCAATATCATTTTTATCAGAGACTCTATCAGCTATATTATTTTCTTCTTTCTTAGGTTTTTCTACAGTTTCATCTATTGGCTCGCCGTCCCATTCTGGGTCAGAAAAATGTTTATAGGCCTCTACAAAATCATATACTGTAAAATATTCCTTACCATCAAAAAGCCGAGTCCCTCGTCCAATAATCTGCTTAAACTCAATCATTGTATTTATAGGTCTCATTAAAACTATATTCCGTATGTTTCGTGCATCAACTCCTGTTGATAATTTTTGCGAGGTTGTCAGAATTGTCGGGATTGTTTTTTCATTATCTTGGAATTCACGTAAAAACTGCTCCCCTCTTGCCCCATCATTAGCTGTTACACGCACACAGTAATTTGGGTCTTTATTTTTTTTCATCTGATTAATTAAATCACGGACAGCTAAAGCATGGTCTTGTGTGGCACAAAATATAATGGTTTTTTCATCCTGATTAAT
>CAYOFM010000061.1:0-4414 GCA_964403365.1 uncultured Candidatus Saccharibacteria bacterium
CTCTTAGCCGACCAAGTATCTGCCATGCGCCGTGAACTTAAGCTCTAAATTTGACTTTTGAGACAAATTGTGGCAAGATTGCAGGTAGTTTTTAGAGATAAGACAAAGTAGTTCTTTTTAGTTACATAATGACAGAAATCATATAATCAAGACAAGAAAGAGGTGAATTAAGTTGCTAAAGAAAGCAAAAATACTGCCGGTGCCTAAGAAGCCAATTACGGTTGATGGTTGGAAACAAGTTTCACTTTATCCAACAAATGAGCCAATGGTTCCATTAGGTCTATTTACTACCTATCCGCATAATCTAGTTCACACTGATGGTGTTTATACTGCCGAAACTATTTCTTCACCATATCCCTCTGGAGGATTAAAAGGCTCACTTTTGACCTCTTTTGTTAGAAGGGGAGTGGCTGAGAGAATAGAAAAAGCACGTAAGCTTTTACCAAAGGGCTATACTTTTGTGGTGTGGGATGCTTTTAGAACTTTAGAGGTTCAACAAGCTCTATTTGACTGGTTCTATAATCAGCTTAAACTTAAAGAGCCAGATTTTTCCGACCAAGAGCTATTAGATGAAGCTCAAAAGTTTGTTTCACTGCCTTCAAACGATCCAGCTAGACCATCTCCTCATAATACGGGAGCGGTAGTGGATTTGGGGATTATAAAAGTATCTCGTAAAGTTTGGAGACAGCTTGAGAGACAAGCTCGACTAGTTAGCAATAGTTCTTGGCAAGAGATTTACAGATTTGAAATGTGGAAAGCCAAGGTTTTCCGAGAAGCCGAATTATTGCCAATGGGAACTATGTTTGATGAAGTTTCTGAAAAAACTTTATCGAATTATTATGAGTTTAATCCAACTGTTTCTAGAGAGTGTTTAAACAATAGAAGACTTCTTTATTCAGTAATGCTAGCTAGTGGCTTTGAGAATTACGAAGAGGAGTGGTGGCATTTCTCTTATAGCGACCAGTTCTGGGCAAAGAAGCAAGGATGTTCGGCTTTTTACGGAGCAAGCATTCTTTCCGAAGATAACCTTTGGTGGGAGCGAAATGTCCGTATAGGACATTATTATAGAAATCTTGCTTGGAGTAGTGGGCGAGAAGTACAGAGTAGTAAAGTTAGTTTTACTTTGAGCTTCGCTCGTTCTGTTGTTAAAGCTGGCTTTGGGGAGCTATCTTATACGACCCAGCCACAATCCTGTATAATTCAACCTTGATAAAAAGGAGATAAGAAATGAAACGGAATTTGAGTTGGATAGTTTATGTTGTGATTTTAGTTGTTGGTATATTGGGAACAAGAGGTTGCAATATGCTCTGGAATAACAGAGAGATTGTAAAAGATGGATATACGAGCAAGTCCCGAGCTACTGGCCTGACAGGTCATATTGAATACACAAAGTATTCAGACGGCTCGCAGGATGTAAAAGTATATCACGGTTTAGGGCATAGGGTTTTTGGTTCAGAGCTGTATCAGGATTTAGACGGCGATAATAAGGTTGACCGGATAAGGTACAATGGTGCTGAATGGAAATTTAACCGCCTTACTAAAATCTTGATTAGAGAGGAAGATATAAACTCTAACACAGGTGTTTTCACTAAAGCCGACAAGAGATTACAAGAGTTGAAATAGAAGTAAAGTATTCTATTCACAATGAGAGTTTACAAAAGGAGTGATAGCTATGCCAAAAAGACAGCTTGCGGAAGTGAATTATGAGGAGAACACAATCCCAGAGGGTTATAAGTATGACCATTGTGACGCCAAAGGAGTAAAGTTGTGGCGAGAATATAATACCTTGGCAAATTTAACAGATTTACTATGTGCTGATTGTGCCGAAGCAGAGGAGAACAAAAGACACGAACACGGAGAAGATTGGGTAAGTCCTTTCAAACAAGGAGAGGGAGACCAGATTGGCTGGCATATACCCGCTGTTCCTGTTGAAGAACAAAATACTTATTGGGGCTACACCTCTGTGCCATCAGATGGAGTAGAATGGTGGAAGAATTTACCAGACCGGCTTTTAAAAGCTGAAAGAATACTCCATTGTAATGAATGTAAAACACAACTAGACGATGGTTATTGTCCAGAGTGTGAGTTCATTCCTTCAATGCAGGACACTTTCATAATGATGATGTGTCCAAGATGTAGCGTTGAGGGGCGGAAAAGTGATGAGAGTTATATTTGTCCTGGATGCAATGCATTACTGGTGTAAGGAGGTGGCGATAGATGGTATTTGACCAGCTTGAAGTGGACCAGAAGTTTAGAATTTCTCCTAACGGGATGACCTTTACCAAAATGGAAGTAGGAAGAGAAAAAGATGTGCCATATAATAGCGAGAATGAAAATGGTGAGAAATACGAGACATCTTTAGCTTTACCAGTAATAGTATTGGAGGATTGAGTATCTTAGTAGAGTTTTTGTAGTTTATAGCGACGTTAGCTAATAACGTCGCTTTTTTATTGTTTCAAACCCCATTTAGGCATAGAAAATAGGTTTGAACTTGGTCCAGTACGCGGAGCTCGACAGAATAAAATTGCCCGAATCACCTTTTAATCTAGGCGGTTTTTTGGTATATTGAAGCATATGATAAAAGCGATAATTTTTGATTTAAACGGTGTTTTTATACAATCTCCGTATTTGAGTGAAAGAGTAAAGGAAAAGTTTGGAGTCTCAACGGAGGAGTTTTTACCAGCGTTAAAAGCAATAATGGATAAGGTAAGAAAACCAGATGCTGGTGCTTCTTTTGATTATTGGAAGCCATATTTAGAGAAGTGGGGGATTAAGTCAAATCAAGAAGAGTTTTTTCATTTCTGGTTTAGTGAGGGAAAAGAGCTAGTAGAAATGATTGGGTTAGCTAGAGAGTTGAAAGATAAAGGTATAAAGATTTTTATTTTATCTAATAATTTTAAAGAAAGGAGTGAGTATTACAAAAAACACTTTCCCTTTTTAGATGAGTTGTTTGATGAAGTCTATTATTCTTGGCAAACTGGATTTGTAAAACCAGATCCAATGGCTTATGAAAATTTGTTAAAGGAAAATAATCTAAAGCCAGAGGAATGTATGTATTTTGACGACAGTGAAAAAAACATAGAGGCAGCGTCTACTTTGGGTATTCAATCCTTTATTTTCAAAGACGCTCAGGAAACGAAACAAATTTTAAAACAAAACAAAGTTTTATGAAATTAAATTCAGCTGTTTTTTATACAAAAAATATAGATAAAATAATCGGATTTTATAAAGATATTATTGGTTTGGAAGTTGATTACATCCAAGAAGGTAAGTTTGTTTCATTTAAGTTAGAAAATGGGAATTTGGGCATTAAGCAAGCCAAAGAGGAAAGAGAAGTGCCAGGGCATCAAACTGTGTTTATAGAAGTAGATGATATCGAGAAAATATATAATCAATTTAAGGAAAAGGGCGTAGAATTCAGAAAAGAGTTAACCAAAGACGATTGGGCCACCAACTTCAGCCTCCTTGACCCTGACAACAACAAACTCCAATTTGTTTCTAAAGGCAATCAAATTATGAAAGATAAAAAGAATAGACCAAAGGTAGGAGTTGGAGTTTTCATCATGAAAGACGGCAAAGTGCTTCTTGGGAAGCGAAAAAATTCTCATGGAGATGGTTCATGGTGTTTTCCTGGTGGGCATCTTGAATTCAATGAATCATGGGAAGAATGTGCTATACGTGAAACGCTTGAGGAAACTGGACTAAAGGTAAAAAATATACGTTTTGGAGCAACAACAAATGATATTTTTAGACCAGATAATACACATTATATTACTATTTTTATGCTTGCTGATTATGATTCTGGAGAAGCGCAGGTTATGGAACCTGAAAAATGTGAAAGATGGGAATGGTTTGAGTGGGATACAGATAAACTACCGTCTCCTTTGTTTGTTCCACAGCAAAATCTATTAAAACAAAAATATAATCCATTTATTAAATAAAATGGTATGAACGACAAATTTAGACAATTATTAGGGGTGGTGAAGAAATTGAATTTGCCAGATGGGGAGTATGCGATTTTTGGCTCTGGACCAATGGCAGTTAGGGGGATAAAACCCACTGATGATTTAGATGTGATGGTCGCCAGTGAGCTTTACAAAAAGTTAAAAGAAATATATTCAGAAAAACAGAAGCAGGGATATAAAGAAATTGTGTATTACCTTGAGCCGATACAAGGTATAGAAGTTATTAAAGCTAATATCTCAGGTTTTAATAATCCAGAGTCAGTAATTTCTAGAGCTGAATTGATTGAAGGGTTGAGGTTTGTTTTACTTAAAGATATTATTGCATGGAAAAAGAAAATGGCTCGCCCTAAAGATTTTGAGCATATTAAAATGATTGAGGATTATTTATGCAGTATAAAACAATAATCTTTGATTTTGACGGGGTTTTGTCTAAGGATTATTTTTATGCT
>CAYOFM010000062.1:0-1366 GCA_964403365.1 uncultured Candidatus Saccharibacteria bacterium
TAGGCAGAATTTCCATTGATATTGATGATGCGCACCCGAGCGGTACTACCCACGCTTTCATACGCGGTGGCTCTTGGCTCAATGGTGCTAACGCCGGGGTGTTCACGTTGTTTCTGAGCAATGCTCCCGCGTATGCGGGCACGATCATTGGCTTTCGCTGCGCCCGCTGAAGGGGTTTTACGCCATAGGCAGAATTTTTATCTTTACGAAGATAAAGAGCGAGCATTAAAACCCCAGGCCTTATTCCTTCCCGCAAGGGAAAATATTAAGCCCGTAACGAAAAATCACAAAAATTATTAGAAAGTTTAAAAAACAAAACTATGCCTAAACAAAATAACATAATTTTACAAAAGGTTATACAGTTTATAAAATACCATAATGCCTTTACTATTGGTTTGATTTTAGTTTTTGTTTTTGGCGGGGCGGTTTTTGCTTCGGAAACCGTGCGTGACGCAGTAGTGGGCGAGGCGGTTGTGCAAAGAAATGGCATAGATAATACTGCACTTTTGGCAGTTAATTTGGATGATTTTGATTTTGGACTTCAAATTATTTCGGTGGTTAAAGACCAGAAAAGTTACTATATTGGCTATACTTATCAGACATTAGCAGTTCAAAATAATGTTTGGCAGGAAATTTTACAGGGTGAATCTTTAACCGTGGATAAGCAGGCGCTTGAAAATAGAGATCTTGGCTTTTATGTAGCAGAGGAATTAAGTGAGGTGCTTGACGCTCAACTGGTTTATTTAACAAAAGTACAAGAACAAGAGCAGAAAAAAGGTCTATCGTTTGTTCAAGAAACCACAGAATACACTGCTTTGATTGGTTTGCTTTTAAATCCTAAAGCCCGTGAATTGCCCGGTTACGAGCCAGTGGTTAAACCGCCCGAGCCAGTTGAACTTGTTGTAGTTTATAATAACACAACGCCATCAGGGCAGGACTTGTTAGAGGTAGAGTCCTCAACAGAGCAGGGGAGTGAAGCGAGTGAGCCAGAATTTGAACAAAATAAAGAAGAAGTAGCGATTACAATTTATGATGAGCAGACCGGAGAGGCATATTGTTTGAAAATAATAAATGGTATTATGGCCCCTATGCTTGGTGTTTGCGACGCATCGTTACAACTAGGGCAGCCCTCGTTACAACTAGGGCAGCCCTCGCCCGAAGGCGGAAGCGAAGCTGGAGCCGAGGGAGAGGACTGCCCTGGGGCTGAGTGCGTGATTGATACAGTGATTGATTCTAGGCCAGAGGCGCAGACCACTAGTACTGAAGCCATTTTTGAGTTTTCTAGTAATATAGCTAGTTCTACTTATCAATGCAATGTTAACGATTTAGGATTCGCTCCGTGTGAAAGTCCTAAAACATACAGTGG
>CAYOFM010000062.1:1466-4240 GCA_964403365.1 uncultured Candidatus Saccharibacteria bacterium
CAATCATAGACCCTGAGCCAGAACCTCCAGCTACCACTACTGATCCAATCATAGAAATACCAGAGATAGACACACCAAGCACTACAACAGACAGCACAGCGACGACAACCACAACAGAATAGTATGTACAACATTACAGTTGATCAATCCAGTAAAATAGAATACACGAGTAAAGATACGGTTATAGCTTACTCTAACCATAAACAAAAAAGCCTTAAAATTAAGGCGAAAGACAAAAGAAAAGTGCAAGAGATATTCAGAGAAGCAGGCAAGCCAGATATTTTTGTCTATAAAACTTTTTCTATTTTAATATATTTGTTGATAAGAGATGATTTATCAAAAGTTGAATACATCACTATTGATCGAGAATATCAAGGCAAAGAACCATTAATAAAAGATTTCCTTTTACAGCTTATTAGAAAATATCATAAAGCTAGTATTAATAAAGACGATATTGATTTTAAATTAATCGGAAAAAAGAGTAAGGCACATGAAAAAGCAATTGAAACTTATCAAGGAAAAATTGAAGCAGAAATAATAGTTTCTTGTAAGGACGTATTACCGTATATTTTGTAAACAAAAACAGCTGGGCGTAAAACGAGTAGGTGCACACAGCCGATTAAGTACCAGGATTCACTACCCCCCCCAACTATTTTTGATTATTATCATTATACCAAATCAAGAGAGTATGTCAAGAGTAATCAAAAAATTTAAGCTAACTAGGGCAGCCCTAGTAATCCTAGTAATCTGTAAAGCTGTGACAAGGGCAGCCCTTGTCCGAAGATGCCACAACCACAGATGAGAATTAATTTTTATACATTATTTTATACATTATGCAAGAAATAAATAATAATTTTGCCTTCATAGATAGCCAAAATTTATATTTAGCCATTAAAGAATTAGGCTGGAAATTAAATTACAGACGATTTCGAATTTATCTAAAAGAAAAATATGGTGTGGAAAAAGCATATATGTTTTTAGGCTACTTAGCTGATAATCAGAAGCTTTATGAATCTTTACAGGAAGTAGGGTTTATCTTAATATTTAGACCAATTTTAGAAAAAGATGGAGAACCAATAAAGGGAAATTGTGACGTTGATTTAGCATTATACTTGCTTATTAATCTTAAACATTGTTATAAAACTGTTTTAGTTACTGGCGATGGAGATTTTTCTATGTTAGTTAAGTATTTAAAGAGGAATGATAAATTAGCTCAAGTTTTAGCTCCTTCATACGATAATTGTTCTGTTTTATTACGTAAAGCATCTGGTTCTGATATTGCATTTGTTTGTGATTTAAAGAAGAAGTTAGAGTATAAAAAAAAGCACCCTGTAAGGACGAAACCTTAAAGGGGTCTTTTTATCGTAACTATGTTATTAGTATACCAAATCAAGAGAGTATGTCAAGACTTATCAAAAAATTTAAGCTAACTAGGGCAGCCCTAGTAATCTAAAGCTGTGACAAGCTGTGACAAGGGCAGCCCTTGTCACGAATTCACGAATTTATAACATATGCCACATGAAAGAAGACAATTTGAAAATGAGGAGGTGTATCATCTTACCCTAAGAAGAACAGGTAATGAGTTAATGTTTGGCGATATCCATGATTATTATCGGGCAATCTTTTCAATCTACGAATTTAATAATGCTAATCCTGTACGCATTGATAGGCGTCGCAAAGAAAGAGCCCAATTTAAAGAAGCCAGTAAACTAGGGCAGCCCTTGTCAGGGTCTGACAAGGGCTGCCCTAGTAAGCTGCTTGTTGAGGAGGACAAGAGAGATAGGTTGGTAGATATTTTAGCATTCTGTTTTATGCCTAACCATATTCATTTATTAGTTAAACAAATCAAGGACGGTGGTGTTAGCCAGTTTATGTTGAAATTTGGTTCTGGTTATGCTACTTATTTTAAAAAAAGGTACAATCAAAATAGTAAAGGATATTTTTTTGACAATAGATTTCATTCAGTTTATATCAAAGATGATAGGCAGTTGCAGACTGCGTTTGTTTATGTTCATGCTAACCCTATTTCTTTAGTGGAACCGAATTGGAAAAAGGTAGGTGTAAGAAACATCAAGGAAGTGATCGAATTTATAGAAGGATATAAGTGGTCAAGTTATCAAGATTATTTAGGCATAAAGAACTTTACCTCAGTAACAGAAAGAGATTTTCTTTTAAGAGAGATGGGTAGTGTTAATGAATGTAGACAGGCAGTTAATCATTGGATAGAAACAAGGGCTGCCCTAGTAAGCTAAGCTGGTAAGCTGTGACTAGGGCTGCCCTAGTAAGCTAAGCTGGTAAGCTGTGACTAGGGCTGCCCTAGTAAACTTATGAACAGATTTTACAAACAACTACTATATATAGTTATAGGTGTAGCCGTGCTAACGGCAGGTGCTTGGAGTATATGGGCGGTAAGCAATAGGGGAGCAGCACCGGTGGCGTGGTGGAAGTTTGATGAGGGTTATGGCACCACCGCGTACGACGCGGCTGGCTCAAATGATGGCACAATGACCTATATGTCCACCTCTACCAATGGCGCATGGGGCAATGAGGAGGAGTGTAAAACAGGCAAATGTTTATCTTTTGATGGCACTGATGATTATGTGGACATTGGTGCTGGTCCTAGTACTGTAAAAACAGTATCATTTTGGATTAAACCAAACAGTACTACTGAATATTTTGTTGACCTAGATGGCTCTAACTATATTTGGGCAAACTCTGGTACAGTTACAGCCACTGGTTTTACCTCGCCTACTACATACGTAGATGGTGTTGAA
>CAYOFM010000063.1:0-4145 GCA_964403365.1 uncultured Candidatus Saccharibacteria bacterium
TATATTTCTATTATTTAGTTTATGTTTGTCAAAAAGATAAAAAAACGGGCTCAAGAAGTACATATTGAAGATATTTTTTTAGATAGAATGATTAAAGAAAAGGAGGCTAAAGAAGACGTGGAAAAAAGGAAACTAGAAACACCCCTGAGAAAAATAAATTTTGTCTTTCTCTTATTTTTAGGTATTGTAGTTATTGGTACTTTATTATCATACTCTTTTTCTTTACAAGTTTTGAAAAATGAGAAGTATGAGGTTTTGGCTCAGGAGAATAAATATATTATTTTTAACTTTACTTCCCAAAGGGGCATTATCTACGATAGAAATATGAAGCCCTTAGTAGACAACGAAGCTAGTTTTGATTTGTACCAAGCAGAGAAATTAGTTAAAGAGGATTTAACCCACCAAGAATTAATTTTGTTTGAAACTAGTAGTGATAAACAAGAAGATTTAGCAGTAAAGAAAAGAACAAACAGGCATTACCAAGAGGGGACTGCCTTAGCTCATATCTTAGGATATACCGGTAAAATATCTGCTCAAGAATTAGCTCAAAAAGATGATTACCAAATTAGTGATTATACAGGCAAAGAGGGGATTGAGCGATCTTATGAAGAGGTATTAAAAGAAAAAAAGGGAGAGTTACAAATTGAAAGAACTGCTCAAAATAAAGAAATATCTAGAGAGATTATTTCTTATCCAGAATCAGGCGATAGTTTAATTTTGAATCTTGACCTAGACCTACAACAAAAATCAGTAGAGTTTTTACAAGGAGTAATTAAAGAAGTTGAATCAGAAAAAGGGGTGGTTGTAGCTATGGACCCTAGAAGCGGAGAGGTTTTGGCTTTAATATCTTTACCTGATTTTGATAACAACCTTTTTGCCAAAGGCATTAGTCAAGAAGATCTTGATGAGATTAACAATGACGAAAGGATGCCCCAGCTTAACCGTGGTGTGGGTGGGCTTTATCCAACTGGCTCTACCATCAAACCAATTATTGCCTTAGCAGCACTTGAAGAGGGGATTATTACAGAGAATAAACAGCTTTATGCACCTTTAGAATTATGTATTCCTCATCAGTATAGCGAAGAGGCTACTTGTTTTGCAGATAATGCTTTTCATGGCTGGACGGATATAAGGAGGGCTATTGCTGAATCTATTAACCCTTTTTTCTATATGCTAGGTGGTGGATATGAAGCTCCAAGCAGAGATAGTGAGTTTTTTGATGATAAATTACCTCGTGATTTTGAAGGATTGGGCGCTAATAGGTTGGTAAAGTATTTGGAATTATTTGGTTTTGGTACTAGTACAGATATTGACTTAGCAGGGGAGTTAGCTGGTAGGGTACCAAGCCCAGAATGGAAAGAGGCATATTTTGGTAATCCACAAACTCAAAAGTGGTATTTGGGTGATTCGTATAATTTATCAATTGGTCAGGGATACTTATTAGCCACACCCCTGCAGTTAGCCAGTGCTTTTGTAGCTATAGCTAACAAAGGAACTTTATTTGTGCCTCAAGTTTTACGCGCTATTTTGCCAGCTGATAGCAGTGGTGAACAAAGAATGGAGCCAGAAATAGTTCGTCAAAATTTTATTTCTGAAAATAGTTTAAAAATAGTTAGAGAGGGTATGAGGCAGGCAGTTACTTCAGGCGCAGGCAGTGCTCATTCTTTGAATTATCTTCCAGTTAAAGTAGCCGCTAAAACAGGTACTGCTCAAATGTACCCAGCCAGAGAGATTTATAATAACTGGATTGTTGCTTTTGCTCCATACGACGAGCCAGAGATAGTAATTGTAGTTTTAATTGAAGAAGTAGAAGGTATGAGAATTGCAGCACAGAAAGTAGCCAGACAAATCTTAGAGTGGTATTTTTCAAGATAATTTGGTATATTTATATAATAGAAGTATATGGCAAGTATAGATGAAATACGGAAAGCACGACTTTCCAAGTTGAAAAAAATAGAAAGCACTGGGCTTAATCCTTACCCTGCTACTACCAAAAGAACTCACACAATAAGTGAGGTGATTTCTGATTTTAATAAAATTAAAAAAGTTGGTAAAGAAGTGGTGGTGGTTGGTAGGTTAATGGCTCAACGTGGCCATGGTGGGGCTATGTTTTTTGATATTCAAGATGGCACTGGTAAAATGCAAATGCTATTTAGAAAAGATAAGATAGGGGACAAGGGCTTTAAATTATTTAAAGAAATAATTGATGTTGGTGATTTTGTAGAGATTAAGGGAGAGTTGATGAAAACAAAGTCAGGCGAGCAAAGCATAGAAGCTAGTGGATATAATATGCTGAGTAAGTCATTATTGCCTTTGCCTGAGAAGTGGCATGGTTTAAAAGATGTTGAAGAGCGACTTCGGAAGCGATATTTAGATATTTTATTCAACGTGCAAGTTAAAGAGATGATAGAGAAAAAAGCTGTTTTTTGGAATAGTGTGCGTGATTTTCTAATTACTCGTGGGTTTTTAGAAGTAGAAACACCAGTATTGGAAACAACTACTGGTGGGGCAGATGCTAATCCGTTTGCTACTCATCATAATGCTTTAGATCTGGATGTGTATTTAAGAATATCAATGGGGGAGTTATGGCAAAAAAGATTAATGGTAGCTGGTTTTGAAAAAACCTTTGAAATCGGTAGGCAGTTTAGAAATGAGGGTATGGATGCTGAGCATCTACAGGATTATACTCAGATGGAGTTTTATTGGGCTTATGCGGATTACAAAGAATGTATGAAGCTGACAGAAGAATTATTTAAATATGTAGCTCAAGAAACATTTGGTACACTTAAGTTTAAGATAGGGGAGTTTGATATAAATCTAGGTAAGAAATGGGAAAGATATGATTATGTGCAAACAATACAAAAATATACAGGGGTAGATATTTTAGAAGCTAATTTAAAAGCTATTGAAGTCAAGCTAAAACAGTTAAAAATAGAGTACGACAAAAAAGGGATTAATAAGGCAAGGGCAGTAGATAGTTTATGGAAGTATTGCCGTAAGAAAATAGCTGGACCAGGATTTTTAATCAATGAACCTGTGATTGTTTCACCACTGGCAAAAAGAATAGAAAAACAACCAGAATTAACCCAACGTTTTCATGTTGTTTTAGCTGGCTCAGAATTAGCCAATGGTTACAGCGAGCTTAATGATCCAATTGACCAAGCTAATCGGTTTAAAGAGCAGGAGAAGTTGAGAAAAGCTGGCGATGATGAGGCCCAAATGAATGATACTGATTTTGTAGAGGCTTTAGAATACGGCATGCCGCCTACCACTGGTTTTGGTATGAGCGAACGGCTATTTAGTTTCCTGATGAACAAGCCCATCCGCGAATGCCAAATCTTTCCCCTGATGCGCCCGCGTTCATAACGCTTTAGTAGGGGAAAAGCACTCGGGTAGTTCTTTCGTATCGTACACAGTCGGCTGCCCCAGCGGGCAGCCGCTGTTCGGCTCTCGGTGGCCAACTTTTTTATCCGTTATTAAACGGATAAAAAAGACCATGCTTGGCCACCTGCGAGACGCCGATACGAAAGAACTCCCTCCCGCTTTTCCATGTCATCTTTATGCCCAACACTTGTATTCACAAGTGTTTTTTATTGTAAATTTTGATAAAAATTGGGTTTGGTGGTAATATTATGGTATTATAAAGTATTAAAAGTTGCACGGAGCTTAGCTCCGTACATAAAATATAAATATATGTTGGATATTAAATTTATTAGGGAAAATGTAGAAAAGGTTAAACAAGGTGCTAAGAATAAGGGCGTAGAGGTTGATATTGATAGGGTCTTAACATTGGATGAGAAAAGGCGTGAGTTAATTAGCCAAAGTGAAAACTTGAAAGCAGAACAGAATAAGTTGGGTAAGGATAATATTGAAGAAGCGAGAGGGCTAAAAGAAAAGTTTAAAGCCTTAGAGCCAGAGCTGAAGCAGATTGAGGAGGAATACGACAAACTAATGGGGCAGATTCCTAATGTTCCGCTTGATGAGGTGCCTGTGGGCAAGGATGATAGCGAGAATAAGGTTTTACGTAAAGAGGGCAAGGTGCCTAAGTTTGATTTTAAAGTTAAAGACCATATGGAGATAGGGGAGGCTTTTGATATTATTGATACTAAACGGGCAGCTAAGGTGGCTGGTAGTAGATTTTATTA
>CAYOFM010000064.1:0-3992 GCA_964403365.1 uncultured Candidatus Saccharibacteria bacterium
TAGAAGTAGCCGAAAATGGCGAAAAAGCCTTAGAGGTAGCTCAGGCACAAAAGCCAGACTTGGTTCTTTTAGATATTGTTTTGCCCAAAGCTTCTGGTTGGGAGGTGTTAAGGCAGATGAAGAAACAAGCAGGCTTAGCAGATTTAAAAGTTATTGTATTGAGTAATTTAGGTCAAAAAGAGGAGGTCGAAAAAGGATTAGACTTAGGTGCAGTAAAATATTTAATTAAAGCGCAACACACACCAAGTGATGTAGTAAAAGAAATTAAGGCTATCTTAAAATAGTAAGGGAGGGTTACAAAATTATTCTTATGAGCTACCAAAAAATACTTCAAGATCTTTTGTCTATTGCTGTAAAAAGGGATGCTTCTGATTTGCATATTTCAGTGGGTTCTGTGCCTGTTTTAAGAATAGCCGGAGAATTGCAGGAAATTGATGGAGAAAAAACCATTACTGCCCAAGATGCAGAAGGGTTGGCTTATGCTTTAATGAACGAGAAACAGAAAGCCAGTTTTCTTAAGAAGCAATCTATTGATCTAGCTTATGATTTAAATGGTAGGGCTAGGTTTAGAGTAAATATATTTTTTCAAAGCCAGAAAATAGGGATTGCTTTAAGAACTATTTCTTCTAAGATTAAAACCATTGAGGAGCTTAGCCTGCCACCAGTGTTGCATAAGTTTACTGAAGCTAGGCAAGGTTTTGTTTTAGTTACTGGAGCAACGTCTCAAGGTAAGTCAACTACTTTAGCTAGTATGGTTGATGAGATAAATCACATGAGGAAAGAGCACATTATTACTATTGAACATCCGATTGAGTATATGTTTTGTGAGGATCAGAGTTTAGTTGATCAACGGGAGGTAGAGATAGATACCCCAAGTTTTAAGCAGGCTTTAAGAGACTCTTTAAGAGAAGATCCAGATGTTATTATGGTAGGAGAGCTAAGAGATCTAGAAACTATTGCTACTGCGATTACAGCTGCTGAAACAGGGCATTTAGTGTTGGGTACCTTGCATACTAACTCAGCCAGCCAAACTATTCACCGCCTGATAGATGTTTTTTCAGCTCATCAACAAAGTCAGATCAGAGCTCAATTAGCCAGTTCACTTTTGGGTATTATTACTCAGCGTTTGGTGCCAAAGATTAGCGGGGGTATGGTGCCAGTTTGTGAAGTAATGATGGCTAACCCAGCTATTAGTAATTTAATTAGGGAGAATAAGATTCATGAGATTCCAACTATTATTGAAACATCTGCTGAGTCAGGTATGATTTCTTTCAATCAAGCCTTGGCTAATTTAGTTCACCAAAAAGTTATTAGTAAAGAGATTGCCTTGGAGTACTCATTAAATCCAGATGATTTAGCAACCAGAATTAAGTAGAGAAACGAAATTATCTCACAATAGTTTTTATGAATTTTTCTTACAAAGCAAGAACTGAAGAGGGAAAGGTGCAAAAGGGAACGATTGAGGCGTCTAACCGCCAAACTGCTTTAGATATTTTAGAAAAGTATGGTTTTTATGCTACTGTATTGAAACAGCAAAGAACCAAAGGACTTTTTAGTAAGTCTTTGGTGATTGGCAGAGAGGTGCCCAGAAAAGATTTAGTGCTTTTTACTAGGCAAGTGGGCACAATGATGAAATCTGCTATTGCCCCTTTAGAATCTTTTAGAGCCCAAGTGGTGCAGATAGATAATCCACGTTTCAGGACAAAGATTTTAAAAATAGCTGAGGCCATAGAAAGAGGCAGTACTTTAAGCCAAGCATTTTCTTTGTTTCCTAAAGTGTTTAATCCCTTTTTTATTAGTATTATTAAAGCAGGCGAGGCTGCCGGTAAAGTGGCCGATTCTTTGGATTATTTATCTAATCATTTAGAAGAAGAATACAATTTTAATCAAAAGGTTAAGGGGGCTATGTTTTACCCATTATTTGTAATAGTAGTATTTATGGGTAGTATGTTGGTTGTTTTGTTTTTTATTGTACCTAAATTAACTGTCATTCTAGAGAGTTTTAATCCAGAGGATTTACCGTTTTTAACTAAAGGCTTAATAGCCTTAGGTGGTTTTATTAAAAAAGGTGGCTGGATTGTCATTATCGTAGTTTTAGGGTTAATGGTGGGTAGCATTCCTTTTTTGCTTCGTTCTAAAAAAGTTAGGAGGTGGTATGATAGAGTTTCTTTAAGAGCCCCAATGTTAGGTGATTTTTATAAAAAAATACAACTAAGTCGGTTTGCAGAAAACCTTTCAGTTTTAATTTCAGCTGGATTGCCAATTATTAAAGCTTTAACTATTACTAAAGATATTATGAGCAACTCTGTTTATAAAGATATTGTTAAAAAAGCAGAAGAAGCCGTCACTAGGGGAGAGAAAATAAGCGGGATTTTATCAGCTTATCCCAAGCAGTTTCCTTCCTTTGTGACTCAAATGGTTTTAACAGGGGAGAAAACTGGCAGATTAGATAAAACTTTAATGGATATGGTCCGCTTTTATAAAGGAGAGATAGAAAGAACTACTGAAAAGTTAACCACAATGCTTGAGCCAATCTTGATTTTAGCCTTAGGTATAGGTATTGCTATTTTAGCCTTTGCCGTGTTTATTCCTTTGTTTAATGTTGGTATGGGAGGAATGGGGTAAAAGCCAATTGATTGGCTTTTACGGATGTTTTAGCGAAGCCTCCGGCGGAGCGTTAAAAAACATCCAGGGGTTTTAATTTTTAATAAAATTAAAACTACATTAGTGTTCTTATAGCCAATGGTTTGGCTTCAACGGGCAATTTAGTAAAATCTGTGATTTTGCGTTAAAAATTGCCCTGGGGTTCTGATTTTTAACAAAATCAGAACTACATTAGCGTTGATTGCCTTTTTTAATAAAATCAGAACTACATATAATTTTTAATTTCTAAACATTATCCATGGTAAAAAAATACAAACACAAACAAGGCTTTACTTTAATTGAACTTCTTGTCTATATCGCTGTAGTAGGTATTTTAGCAGGTATGATTATAACGGTTTATACTATTAATATGGATAAATTTAGAGATGGTACGGCGATGTCTTCTTTAAGCCAAATAAGGGCTACAGCGGCAGTGCTTTATCAGAATTATAATGATTATGCTGATGTATATTGTAGCGACACAGAAGCCCCAACTTGTACTTGTAACAATAGTGAGATACAACTATTGTGTGACGAAGCTTTAGCTAATTCAGATGAAGATATGATTTTTAATTTAAACGAAGATAATTCAGGTTTTTGCATGGCAGTTCACCTTGAGGGAGAGGATTTATATTTTTGTGTTGATGGTGGCTTGAAAGCTGTTAATCTTATTACTTCTCCCGATCAAGGTAGTGGTAAATGTAAAAGCAATTGCGATGATTTTAATACCTGTGCTTGCGAGTAATGAGTAATTAAGAAGACGCCTGTGGATAACTTTTCCTTGCATTTAGTTTTAAAAAATAGGACAATGGAGTATAAGAGAAAAATATATAAGAAAGGTCGGAATTTGATTTAATAAAAACTTAAAAATAAAATTATGAAAAGAGGTTTTACACTTATTGAGCTTTTAGTAGTTATTGCCATTATTGGTATCCTAGCTTCTATTGTATTAGTTAGTTTCCCAGGTGCTACTGCTAAAGCTCACGATACACGAATTATTTCCGCTATTGGTCAAGCTAGGACAGTCATGGCTTACGTAAAAGCAAATGATGGTGACTACGATTTATTTACCGAGACCACTCCAGCATCTGATATGGTTGCTTTAGACAACGAAGTAGATGATCAAGGTGGTGATTTAATTGTTGTGAGAAATGCGGCGTCTAGTGCTAGTGCAGCTTGTATGCATTCTGTATTGAATGAAACTGGAAAATATTATTGTTCAGATAGTACTGGGGTAGCTGGAAAAACAAGCATTAATCCAAATACTGCGACTTATTGTGTTGCTGATACTACAGCAGTATGCCCTGCATTTGACTAAGTTTAACGATTTCAATTATTATCTAATAATT
>CAYOFM010000065.1:0-3949 GCA_964403365.1 uncultured Candidatus Saccharibacteria bacterium
TAATAGGATAACACTATATGGTCTTTTTCTAATTTTCTCAGTTAATTGGCCACCTTCTTCATGGCCAACATAACCTGGGGGTGAACCTAATATCTTAGACACGCTATACTTCTCCATATACTCACTCATATCTACTCTAACTAAAGCCTTTTCTGTGTTAAATAGAAAATCTGCTAAAGCACGGGCTGTTTCAGTTTTACCCACCCCTGTTGGACCTAAGAATAAAAATACGCCCATAGGTCTGTTTTCATCTGATATACCAGCCCTACCCCTGCGGATAGCATTGGATAAAGCAACAATCCCCTGCTCTTGGCCAATCACTCTCTGCTTTAAAATATCTTCCATTTTAGCTAGTTTCCTAGCTTCTGATTGTACTAAACGAGTAACTGGAATACCTGTCCACCTACCTACTACTTGCGCAATATCTTCTTCGGTTACCTCTTCTTTTAATAAATGATTTTTTTGTTGTAAACTTTGTAGTTTCTTTTCTTCATTAGATAGTGCTTTTTTTAATTCTGGGATTTTGCCATATTTTAATTCAGCTACTCTTTGCAAATCTGCTTCTCTTTGGCTAGTTTCTATTTGAAAAGAAACTTCTTCTATTTCTTTTTTCAACTTTTTAATAGCCATAATCACCCCTTTTTCTGATTGCCATTTAGCTCTTAAAGCTTTAGCTTTTTCTTTTAAATTAGCTAGGGTTTTTTCTATAGCTTTAAGGCGCCTATCTGAGCCATCTTCTTTTAATAGAACTTGCTTTTCTATTTCTAGTTTAGTAATTTCATTGTTTAATTCTTCTAGCTTTTCTGGCTCTGATTCTATTTCTAGCCTTAAAGCACTAGCTGCTTCATCCATTAAATCTACTGCCTTATCAGGTAAAAACCTATCAGCAATGTATCTACTTGAAAGCTCTGCAGCTGCTTTTAGGGCAGTGTCTTTAATTTTTACGCCGTGGTGCACTTCGTATTTTTCTTTAATACCACGCAGAATAGAAAGAGTATCGGCAATGCTTGGCTCTTCAGTTAAAATTGGCTGAAACCTTCTTTCAAGCGCAGGGTCTTTTTCAATATATTTTTGATACTCTTTTAAAGTAGTGGCTCCGATAGCTTTCAGTTCACCACGAGCTAAGGCAGGTTTTAATAAATTAGAAGCATCCATTGCTCCCTCTGCCCCGCCTGCTCCTACCAAAGTATGTAGTTCGTCAATAAATAGTATGTATAAATCTTTGTTACGGATAATCTCTCGCATTAAAGCTTTCATCCTAGCTTCAAACTCACCTCTGTATTTAGTACCAGCCACTAAAGCACCTAAATCCAAGGCAACTATTTCTTTGCCTTCTAAAGATTCTGGGACATTACCAGAAGTTATTTTCTTAGCTAATCCTTCAACAATAGCTGTTTTACCCACTCCTGCTTCACCAATTAAAACTGGGTTGTTTTTAGTTCTACGAGATAAAACCTGCATGACTCTTCTAATTTCTGCTTCTCTGCCAATCACTGGATCAATCTTACCCTCTTTAGCCATCACAGTTAAATTACGGGTATATTTTTGGATTACCTCAAACTTACTCTCTGGGTTTGGATCAGTTACTTTTTCCCCTCCCCTTATTTCATCTAACTTTTCTACAATAGTATCTCTGACTAATGGTTTAGTAGCTTGAGGAGATAAAAACCTGACTTGGGCTAGAATCTTACGAGCTGCAGTTTGTACGCCTAAAAGCCCCAAAAACAAATGTTCAATGGAAATGAACTCATCTGCCATAGTCATAGATTCTTCTCTTGATTTGTTTAAAACCATACCCAAATCTTGAGTTAAGTAAAACTGGCCAACGCCCTGAGGACCCCTAGAAGGCAATGGTATTTGAGCTAAAGCTTTTTCACATTTTCTAGTTAAATCTTCAATATCTACTTGTAAGCCTTTTAATAGGGTAATCACAATGCTGTCGTCTTGAGTTAATAGGGCAAGCAAAAGATGTAAGGCATCAACCTGTTGTTGTTTCTTTTCTCGGGCAATATTTTGAGACCTAAGCATGGCCTCTTGTGCTTTATGGGTGAAGTCACCCCCTTGAACAAATGGCATAAATATAGTTAATGATTAATAATAAAACAAAAAGGAGCAAAGTGCAAGGGGTCAGCGTTTTACTCTAATCCTTTATAAACTTATTCAGTAAGGTATTCGCCTAAGATAACATCAACTATGATTTGTTGGCCGTCGCGCAGTATTTTAAGTTGCACTAAATCACTGGGCCAGTGAGTTTGGATCAGTTTAGATAAACTATTTTTTAAAGTAATCTTTTTATGGTCTATTTCTAAAATCACATCCCCCTCTTGAAGGCCTGCTTTTTCGGCGGCAGAGCCTTTAACCACTCCATCTTTACCCTATTCTTCAACAATCCAAGCCCCATAATCAACTGATAAATCTAATTCTTCTTGTAACTCTTCATTCACTAATTTATAAACAACACCTAGGAATGGTTTTCTAATCTCGCCAAACTTTTTAACACTAGCCACATCTTGCTTAGCTTTATTAATCGGAATAGCAAAACCAATACTTTGAGCAGATTCAGCCATAGCCACATTAACCCCAATTACTTCTCCTCTAGAGTTTAACAATGGTCCACCAGAGTTTCCTTTATTAATCGCTGCATCTGTTTGGATTAAATCTTCTAATTCTTCCCTAATACCACTACCAGTAGCTGTAATATTACGAGATAAACCAGAAACAATACCTACTGAAACAGTATTGCTAAACTCTCCTAAAGCATTACCAATGGCAATCACTGTTTGACCAGGCATAATAATCTCAGAGTTGCCTAGTTTCAATACGGGAAATTCTACTACTTCTGTCGCATCATCTGATTTTACCTTCAACACTGCTAAATCTTGGAATGGATCTTTATCAACTAAAACAGCAGAATGTTGTTTGCCATCGTTAGTTATGACAGTAAAATCTGCCTCATCATCAGCAATAACATGTTTATTGGTTAACACTAAACCGTCTTTAGACACAAAAAACCCAGTACCTCCACCAATCTTTTTAACTTCTGTGCCATTTTGACGTTGACCTGGCACATCATACTCAAGACGATAACCACCCATTAAATCCTCGTATTTCTTTTCTAAATAGTCTTCATACACAGGCATTTCTTTAGTTACTACAATACTAACTACAGCAGGAGAGGCTTTTTTAACTATATCAATTATATCTTGTTCTTCTCTAAATGGTGCATTATATTCTGTTTCTTCTATAAAAGGTAAAACCCTTTCTATAATTTCTTCAGAAACACCCAACACCCCTATTTTTAATAATCCTGCTTTAGCTTTATTAAACAATGTTTGACCATAAAAAGTACCCCATAAAAACCCGCAAATTAAAAAAATAACCACTAAAATAATTAAAACATTATTTTGGCTTTTTTTAATTTGCTTTTTTCTAACAATTGACTTTTTCTTAGGCTTTCTCCTTAGCTTTATCTCTTTTTTGAAAAAAGGTGAAATATCCTTTTTAAAGTAAGGAGATATGTCCTTTTTCAAAACTTTTTTTATTCTTGGTTCTCTCATAAGTACTATACATCTATTTTACCAAATACTTTGCAAAAATCAAAATGCCAATAGTTAAGGCAGTAACAGCAGAAATTAATACCGCAGCTGCTGATAAGTCTTTAATCTTTTTAATACGAAAATCATGTTCTTTTTTGATTAAATCTAAAATATCTTCTAGTTGTGAATTAAGTAACTCCAACCCTAAAACAAAACCACCAGCTAAAAACAAAACAGCTCTTTCTAAGCTGGTTAATGGCAAGTAGAACATTAAAAATACACCCATAATAGTAAAAAACACTTGCACCCTAAAGCTTTGCTCTACTTTAAATCCCACTCTTAATCCATTGAAAGCGTTTCTAAAACTACTAATTAATTTCTTTAGTTTAAACATATACCCATTGTACCACCAA
>CAYOFM010000066.1:0-3873 GCA_964403365.1 uncultured Candidatus Saccharibacteria bacterium
TCAACTCCTTCCAGTTTTTTATTTATTCTTTGGTTTATTCATCTTCAGGTGGTTCGCTGGATTCGGTGTCGTCGGTGTTATCACTATCATCAGTGATGATGATTTGATAGATAATAGTTTCTAGAGGTTGGACGCTCTCCCATGGCTTACTATATGTAAAGGTAATATCTGTATTGCCAGCTTTGAGGGCAGTGAACTCAAACTTTTCTTGGTCACCTTGGTCTACAATCATCTCTCCTCCTGTCCCCTGTTCTGTAGTGGTTGCTGTTTCATCTGTGCTAGTGGCTTCAGTATCAGTAGTAGTACCAGCATCAGCAGAAACAAATTCCTGGCTGTTTAATTTAATAAACTCGTTATCAAAGTCTGCCATCCAACTAAAACCAGTGGTTAGATTGGAATCTAGTAGAATAGTAAAATCACTACTACTAGCCACTTCTATGGTTGAGGTACTCATCACTGTTTCTGTTTCCTGTTCCTCTTGTACTATTTCCTCTGGTTCAGGTGTGGTAGATTGATAAACTAAATAGGCTAAAGCAATAATAACAATTAAAATAATAATTGTGCTGATTCCTGTTGCTTTTGTCATAAAATTGAGTATTAAAATTATTAATCATTAACTATTTTCTGACCTTTCATTTTTATATTAACTCTAATTGACTTTTAAGTCAAAAGTGGGTAGGATAGGTCATAAATTCACTACTTACATACATATAACATTATAGAACTATGCAACATCCAATTGAAACAACTGAACTTAAGGCAACCAAGCTTGAAGTACCAATAAATGAATTACCTAAGCCAAAGAAAAGAAAAATCTTTAGGAAATCTTTTGTTATCACCTTGGCTATCTTAATAGTAGCTGTGTTAGGCATCTCTTTGGTTGGCTACAACACATACAAAAATAGTCAAAATGTAGATGTAGTTAAAGAACCCATTATTAAAACTGTCAAAACAATAACTATTAGCTCGCACCTAGCCAGTAGTATCATTAAAACTGTTGGCCAAGTTAAAGCAGGGTCTCAAATAAATGTTGTATCCAAAAGTAGGGGTAAGGTAATAAAGATAAACTTTAATTTAGGTAGCTATATTACACAAGGCACTGTTTTAGCAGAGTTAGAAGATGAAACAACAAAGAGATCTTTTGAAACTGCGCAGGTGGGGTTACAATCTGCTACTGATAATCTAACCAATGCCCTAGCCTTGCAAACTAAAACAGAAATTGATGCTAAAAATAATGCTCTTAATGCTACTATTAACTACAAAAGTGCTATTAAGGGTGCTTTAGACCAAATAAACTATATTATCCTAGCAGAAGCAGGCAATCAGTTACCTTTTATTGCCTCTGTTTTATCAGCTAAAAACGGGCAAGCTTTAATTACTGCTAAGGCACACTATATAGAAGCTAAAGAATCTTACGAGAGTATTAAAAATCAAACCTACACTTCCGGCAATATTGCTTTTGGTTTAGAAAAAATAATTAGCAGTCTTTTACAAATACAAAAAGTAATAGATAGCACTATTTTAGTCTTAGACAATACAGTAACTAGTGCTAGTTTTTCTGGCGCTTCTCTTTTATCCCAACAAGGTAGCTTCGCCGTACTCAAAACCAGTATTAATAATACTAAAACTAGTGCTGAATTAACCTTGCAAAATCTAGAAAATTTAAGCCTGATTAATAAGCGAGAATTAGATGCTTTAAGTAATGCTAAAAACTTGAGCTTCAGCCAATTTAATTTAACTAAAGCTAGTTATAATAATTTATTTATTAAAGCACCAATTAGCGGTAAAGTGACTGACAAAGATATAGAGCTTGGCAGGGAAATAATGCCTAATCAAAACATAGCAGAGATTTCCCAAACTGGCAGTATAAAAGTAGAGATACACCTTACTCCAGAGGAGGCTTCTCTAATAAATACCAACCAACCTGTTTTACTTAATAACAATTTAACTGGCAGGGTTGTTTCTATTGCCCCAACTGCAAACTCTTTAAGTAAGAAAATAAAAGTGGAAATTTCAGTTAGCCCTAACGCCTCTTTAGTGCCTGGCTCTTTTGCTGATGTTTTAATTGAAGCAAACACACTAGACTCTTCTAATGCTATCTTTATTCCATTAACTGCTTTAACTTTGGCTCAGTCAGAAAGCTATGTCTTTATAGTAAACGAAAACAAGGCAGAGAAAAGGGTGGTGGAAATTGGCAAGGTTGAAAGTCAGTTTATAGAAATTACTAATGGGCTATCTTTTGGCGAAGAAATCATTACCACTGGCAGTAAAGAACTGTCTGACGGTGAAAAAATAAGAATAAAGATCAAATAATCAATATTCGATATCGGATATCGAATATTGATTATTGATGAAAACAATGGAAACTCAGGAACAAATAGAGAAAAACTTGCAAGCTGGTTTTAAAAAAGAAGAACACTCCGTGTTTGGCTTTTTTATTAGAAACTTTCGTGTTACTTATCTAATCATTCTGGCTATTCTCCTCTTAGGTGGCTTTGCTCTTTTAACTTTGCCCCGAGAAGCAGACCCAGAAGTGAAAATTCCTTTTGCTGTGGTGGTTACTGTTTACCCAGGTGCCTCCCCTACTGATGTAGAAGAGCTAGTAACAAATAAGATAGAAGAAAGGGTAAAAAACTTATCTGATTTAAAAAGATATACCTCTAGTTCTGGCCAGGGTTTCTCATCTGTGTTTGTTGAATTTTCAGCAGAGGCAGATTTACAAGACAGTTACCAAAAACTAAAAGAAGAAGTAAGAAAAGCAGAGCCTTTCTTGCCTTCTGAAGCAGAAACACCTTTGGTTAATGAAATAAGTGTGTCAGATCTCCCTATTTCTACTTTTGGTTTAGCCTCTTTAGGTACAGGTGAAGAATTAAAACAATATGCAGAAAGTTTAAAAAGCAAACTAGAGTCAATTAGCGGTGTTTCTAAGGTAGAAATCTTAGGCGCAGTAGAAAAAGAGTTCCAAATCATTGTTGATCAAGCAAAGCTAATTAATTATAGAGTTTCTTTAAACCAAGTTATCGGTGCTGTACGGCAAGCCAACTTTAATATGCCTGCAGGTAATATTGAAATAGATGGTTTTAAATATAATGTAAGGGTGGAGGGTAAGATTAAACAAATAGAAGATCTACATAATATTATTGTGGTTAACTTTAATGGTGTGCCTATTTTTCTAAAAGATGTAGCCCAAGTCAAAGATACGTTTAAAGAAAAGGAAACCAAAGCCAAGTTAGGTTTACCAGGTAGGGAAGCTCAAAACACAATCTCTATCCAAGTTCGTAAAAAAACTGGAGGTAATATTGTTGATATTGCTGAGCAAGCTGATAAAATTGTACAGGAGTTTGAAGAATCAGGTCAGTTGCCAGAAAGTATTGCTCTTACTAAGATAAGTGATAACTCTTGGTTTATTAAAGATACCTTAAACCAGTTAGGTATGAGTGGTTTGCAAACTATGATCTTGATCGTTATCCTTTTACTAATAGTACTAGGCTTGAGAGGGGCCCTGATTACTGGCTTATCTGTGCCTTTAGCCTTTTTAATGGCTTTTATATTTTTAATGGCCCAAGAGGCAACCTTAAATTCTATTGTTCTATACTCTTTAGTTATCTCTCTCGGTTTAATGGTAGACAATGCCATTATTATTATGGAAGGTATTAACGAGTATATTACCCAACACAATAAAACGCCGTATGAGGCCGCCATCTTGTCTGTATGGAACTTTAAATGGGCCATTATCTCTGGCACCCTAACTACCGTAGCAGCTTTCTTGCCTATGCTTTTAGTCTCTGGTATTTTAGGTGAGTTTTTTGCCTATATCCCTAAAACAATCTCTGCCACTCTTTTGTCTTCTTTGTTTGTTGCCTTAATTATTAT
>CAYOFM010000067.1:0-3757 GCA_964403365.1 uncultured Candidatus Saccharibacteria bacterium
TAGTTTTAAACCTCTTCATACGTTTGCAGTTTACAAAATACTAGAAATAAAGTTAAGTGGTTCAGCCTATTCAGCTGAACCACTATTACAGTCTTCTGGGACAGATATGATCGTCCCGATTAAAACTGATATGGAAACTATGGGAATAATCACTAAAGATGCCTCAAACCAATACTCAATTTGTACAACATGTACTCCCAACAATCCAACTATAACATATAGAATAAGTTGCATAAAATCTTTCATACTATTTACCCCCTTATTATTAAAGATCTAAATCTGGCGGGATTTCCCGCAAATCAATTACATATTTCGCTAATTCCCTAAACAATGGCACCGCTGAATGAGCCGATGTATTCACTCCTTTCGGATTATCCAGCTTAACGTAAATTAAAACCTCTGGCGAAGAAGCTGGAAAATAGCTAATAAAGCTTTGAATTGTTTCATCCTCCAAATACTTCCCTTTTTCTATCACCTGAGCTGTTCCTGTTTTTCCAGCAATACTATAACCAGCTATCTGGGCTCTTCTACCAGCTCCCTGCTTTACTACATTAGCAAGCATAGAAGAAATAGTTAAAGAAGTTTCTTCTGATATTACTCTACCTTGTTCTTCTGGCTCTATTACCCTTTCCTTGCCATTTGGCTCTACTACTTTATCTACAATATACGGCTTTAATAATATACCACCATTAGCCAAAGCACCAAAAGCCCGCACTAATTGAATAGGTGTAATCTCTATACCTTGACCAAAACTAGCCACAGCAAAATCTCTAGGATAACCATTTTTTAAAGTATTATTACTAGAATAGACCTCACCTTGCAAATCAATATTAGTTTTTTTAAATAAACCAAACTTATCTAAATAATTTAAAAACTTTTTCTTACCTAGCTCTTGTTGCACAAAAATCGCGCCAGTGTTAATTGATTCTTCTAACACATCGGTCATACTTTGCTCGCCCCAAATTCTTTCATCATAATTATATATTTTAGGCCCACCTACCTCTACGAACCCTTCATCTATGTATGTTGTATCTGGCTCAACTAAATCTTCTTCTAAACCACTAGCCATAGTCAGAGCTTTTAACACAGAACCTGGCTCATAAAGTTTTTGGTAAACTGAATTAGAAAGCGCAGATAAATCTTCTTTATAATACAAATTTGGATCAAAACTAGGAAAATTAGCTAAGGCTAAAATACGACCAGTTAAAGGATCTGAAACAATAATTTGCCCACTATCAATATCCCAATCATTTTTAGCTTGAAATAATAACTTCTCAGCAAAATATTGAATATTATAATCAAGGGTGAGATAGAGGTCTGATCCTTGTTCTAAAAATGGCTGATTGTCAGAATCTAAGATAGAAGCTAAATAGCCCACTCCTTTTTTAAGTAATCCTGAATCACCTTTTAATGCTTTATCGTAATAGCCTTCTAAACCATACTGGCCTTCACCTGCATCATTAACAAAACCAACAACATGGCTAGCAAAACTATTATATGGATAATACCTAGCCATTATTTCTTCATTATTCTTATCTTTTTTACCAAACTGGGCTAGAGATGGGTTTTTACCATTTATTACTATATCCCCTCTTCTATCCATAGCTTGCTTAAAAGAAACCTGCTGCCCCAAGGCCAATGCCTTATGATAATCACCATTAGTAATTTGTAAATCATACAGTTTCCAAACAATACTACCGGCTAGAATTATAAACAAAAAGAAGATAATTTTTATCTTCCAGTTTTCTATTATTTTACTAAGTATCTTTTTTACTACCATAGGCTATAACTACATATTATGGACCAACTACAGTTAACAAACTGGCTGTAATTGGAATATAGCTTACTTTCTCTACTTTTACAAATCCATATCCCACAGCCCTACTTTCTGACGTATTAAGAGACAAAGTATCAAACGAACCATCAATCAAATTAGAATTATCAGCCACTGTATCATTGGTACTTGATTGATAATTTGTAATTAAATAACTACTACGAGTTAAATCCCCTACTTGGTACAAGTAAAAGCTAATTAGTCCGATAACAACTATTGATACTACTGTGATAATAACTTTTGGTTGCTTAATAATCATATTTTTTGAGCTACTCTTAACTTAGCACTTCTTGACCGAGGATTGTCTCTTACCTCATCCTCATCAGCAATAACTGGTTTTTTAGTTAATACTTTTAGATGCTCTAACTTAGCATGATCTCTGAAAAAGTTTTTAACAATTCTATCTTCACCAGAATGAAACGAAATCACTGCTATTCTACCTCCTTTTTCTAATACTTTTAAAGCTTGAGGCAACACTTGTTTAATATTTTCTAACTCTTGATTAGCTTTTATTCGCAGGGCTTGAAAGGTTTTAGTCGCAAAGTGTATTTTCCCTTGCTGAAATCTTTTAGGAATTGCTTTTTCTATGACCTTCTTTAAATCAAAGGTGGTTTTAATCGGCTTATTTTTTCTAAACAGAACAATCTCATCACTAATTCTTTTAGCAAACCTTTCCCCACCGTATTCTATGAGCATGTCTTCTAACTCTTGGCGAGGCCAAAGATTAACAATATCTTTTGCACTCACTCCCCTATCAGGATTAAATCGCATATCTAACTCCTCATCTTTTTGAAAACTAAATCCCCTACCACTATCCTCTAAATGCCAGCTACTCATGCCTAAATCTAATAAGATACCGTGCACTGGTCCAAAATTATGTTTTTTAATAATCTCTGGTAAATGAGTATACGAATTATTTTCTAAAATTAATCTTTCAATATTTTGATTTTCAACTTCTTCAAAAACCTCGCTTGTTAACTCAATTCCTAAAACCTTGCCATCGGGCTTTATCTTTTCCAAGATAAGTTTACTGTGCCCAGCAAAACCAAGTGTTCCATCTATAAAATTCTGATTTGGTTTTGGATCTAAATACTCTAAAACTTGTTTTGGTAAAACTGCTATGTGCATTTTATATACCTAGTTCTTTTAATCTCTCAGCTATATTACCTGCCTCTTTTTCTGTTTTTGTTTTATACATTTCCCATGTCTTTTGATCCCAAATTTCAATCCTGTTATATAATCCTGCAATGGTTGCTTTCTTGCCTAAGCCAGCGTACTTTTTTAAATAATCTGGTACTAGTATTCTACCTAGCCTATCTAGGTTTACTTCCATAGCACCAGCTAACATAATTCTACTAAATCCCCTAGCATCTGCCTGGGTCAACGGCATATTACTTAATTTTTCTGCTAACTTCTCCCACTCCTTCATTGGGAACAAAAACAAACAATTATCCAAGCCACGAGTAATCACTGCTTTCTTACCAAGCTTTTGCCTAAACCTGCTTGGCACTGCCAATCTCTTCTTTTCGTCTATATTGTAGTTATATTCACCAAGAAACATATTTTAAACTTTAAATAAAATGATAGCTGTGAATCGTAAAGCGGGTGAGGGAGTCCTTTTACATCGGCCTCTCGCAGGCGACCAAGCATGGTCTTTTCGCTAATGCGAAAAGTTGGTCGCCGAGAGCGGAGCGGTGGCTGCTCGCTGGAGCAGACAACCGCGTCCGATGTAAAAGGACTTCCGAACACGCTCTACGCGTTATCCATGAGTTATCCACAGTTTTCAATAGTTATCCCCACCTTTATCCACAACTCCCCACGTACTCCCATTATCGCTCCATTTCCCTCCACTGTCAACCCACCTCTCCCCACCCCCAAAACAAACAAAAACCCCGTAAACACAGGGTTTCTCCCAAATCCCAC
>CAYOFM010000068.1:0-3410 GCA_964403365.1 uncultured Candidatus Saccharibacteria bacterium
CAAAGATTAAAGATAGTCTGATTAACCTTCTAGAGAACAAAGAATTTGGCTTAAATATAGTTCTAGTAGCTATATCACCTTGTTTATCTAAAAACCAGAAATCAATCTTAACGCCTTGTTTTCTAAAGGTAGTTTTATCTTTTTTAAAATACCCCTCAAATCCCCTTTTCTTCATCTCTTTAAGGATTTGAATTCTTTTCTTTTTAGTAATATAGCTACTCCAAGTAGCCATATCAATATCATTTTCCCAAGGAATAAATTGATTATCTCTAATAACCCCTAAAAGTGTACCTGAATCTATCCAATAGTCGCCAATATGTTTATCAAAAACAAAAACTGCCTCTTTAAGCACTGATAACATCACTTCTGGGTCTATTACTGGCTCTTTTTCTTGTGGTTTCTCCTCTAACATATACCTAAAATATACCATATCAAAAATAGTAAAACAACCCTAAAAAGTTGATTTTAATGAGTTTAAACAGTAGTATAGGACTATAAAAGAAAAATCAAATAAATAACCTAAATATGTCAAAAACATTTATTATTGTAATTCAGTTTATTATTATCCTAATACTTATAGCTACGATATTATCTATTATGGGCGGTAATAAAACAAATCAAAATACAACACCTGCTAAAATTGAAACTCTCAAAATGGGGCTTATTCCAGCAGATGACGCAGAATCAATGCTTCGCGACTACGAACCAGTCCAAGAATATCTATCTGAAAGATTAGGCATATCTGTAGAAATACAAGTAACATCTGATTATGCTTCGGCTATTGAAGCTATGCGAGCTAAGCACATTGATATGGCTTGGTTTGGTCCTTTCTCATATATTATTGCTCACAACATTGCTGGAGCAGAAGCTATTGTTAACGGCGTAAGGAGAAGCGATGGAAAAGCAGAATATCATTCAGTAATTATTGCTAATGTAAATAGTGGAATAAAAACTTTAGAAGATTTAAGAGGCAAAACTTTTGCTTTTGTTGATCCATCTTCTACTTCAGGCAACCTTATCCCCCGTAATGTTCTTATTGAAAATGGTATAGATCCAGATAATGACTTCAAAACAAGTTATTACGCTGGAACACATAATGCTGTTCAATATGCTATAGCTAATGGAACATCAGACGCAGGAGCAAGTAGCGACAATGTATATAACAGAATGGTAGAAGCAGGAGAAATTGACCCAGAAGTTAGTAAAATTATCTTTACTTCAGATCCAGTTCCTGGGTCGCCTATTGCCCTACGGAATGATTTGCCACAAGAGATAAAAGATGCAATTAAAGATGCTTTACTAACAATGGACGAACAAACCCTGCATCAAGTAGATGGTTGGGGTGATATCGCTAGATACCAAGAAGTATCAGACAGCGACTACGATATTATCAGACAAACAGCTATTAACCTAGGTATGGATGTAAGTAGCCCTGAATCTGCTAATAAATAGTATGCCAAAAAAACGACAGCTTATTTTTTAATAAGCTGTCGTAATCTCATTATTTAAAATGATTAAAATACAAAACTTAAATCATATTTACAAAAATAGGAATGAACATGCAGTGAAAGATATTAATCTTCATATTGAAAAAGGAGAGAGTTTGGTTATTATCGGGTCTTCTGGCTCTGGTAAATCTACCCTGCTAAAATCTATAAATAGGTTAATAGAGCCAAGTTATGGCAGTATTTTGATCAATGGTGTTGATATTTTAAATACGCATCATAAAAAAGTAATAGAAACAAGAGGAAAAATTGGAATGATTTTTCAACACTTTAACCTGATAGAAGGGACAAGTGTTTTAAAAAATGTGCTTAATGGCCGTTTAAGACATAGTAAGCCAATAAAAACTATTTTTGGTAGATTTTCTAGCCAAGATTATGATATAGCTCTTCAAAGTATAGAGCGAGTAGGATTAAGTAATCTAAGAAATGAAAGGGTAGCGAACTTAAGTGGAGGGCAGAAACAAAGAGTGGGCATAGCCAGAACACTTGCCCAACAACCAGAAATTATTTTAGCTGATGAGCCAGTATCAAATCTAGATCCAAAGTTAATGAAAGAAATTATGGACTTATTAACTGGTATTTGCCAAGAAAAAGGTCTCACGCTTGTAAGTAGTTTGCATTTTCTTACACTTGCTAAAAACTATAGCACCAAAATAGTTGGTATAAAAAATGGACAAATTATATTCCAAGGTACGCCAAACGATTTAACAGAAAAAGATATGGTTGATATTTACGGTGAGACAGAAGATTGGCGACTTTATGGCAAAACAGGATTTTAAATCACTATGGAATTAAAACCAAAAAAACAAAAATATAGAGTGGTATTTATTGGAATTATAATAGTAGCTATTTATTGGTGGGCTTTAAAAGGCACGGATACAAATTTTTCTAACCTTGCTAAAGGAATGCCTTTTATGTTTGATTTTATTGCAAGAATGTTCCCACCAGATATTAGCAATTTAGGCAGGTTTTCATTAAAAGCACTGGAAACATTACAAATGGCAATTATTGGTTCAACACTAGGTGCACTGATTGCCCTACCTTTATCCTTTTTAGCAGCCAGAAACACAGCGCCAAACAAAGCTGTTTATCATATTATCAGGGCTATATTTGATGCTTTCAGAGGTATTAACGAAGTTGTTTGGGGTTTAATCTTTGTTTCTATGGTTGGACTAGGTCCATTTGCTGGTGTCTTAGCTTTAACCGTTCATGTGGTTGGGGCTTTAGGAAGATACTTTTCAGAAGCAATAGAAACAGCTGATCCAGAGATTATAAAAGCAATTATATCAACAGGGGCAAGCAAAACACAAGTAATCGCTAGGGGTATATTCCCCCAAGTTAAACCCTTGTTTATAAGCTACTCTTTATATTATTTAGAGAATAATTTTAGAGCAGCTACCGTACTGGGTTTAGTAGGAGCTGGAGGTATTGGTATGGAACTTTTAACCAGTATTAGATTATTTAAAAGCCAAGAAGTTTTAACTATTTTAATTATTATGATAATAGCTGTAATAAGCATAGATAGGTTTAGTGCCTATATCAGGAAAAAAATAACTTTAGTAGAGAATATAAAGTAATATAAAAAGAATATGAAAGCAATTATTTTAGCAGCAGGCAAATCAACACGGCTCCTGCCCTTAACAAAAGATACTCCTCAACCGTTATTAAAGGTTGGGGAAAAAACCATTTTAGAAATACAAATTCAAAACCTAAAAAAAGCAGGTATTGATGATATTTTAATTGTAACTGGTCATTTGTCTAAGATATTAGAAAAGTTTAGCAGTGAGCTTGGGTTAAAAACACTGTTTAATCCATTTTATGCTGTTTCAGGTATAGGTCTTAGCTTATGGATTGCAAGAAACGAATTAAAAGATGGTTTTGTATTGCTTTATGCAGATGTTTTAT
>CAYOFM010000069.1:0-3317 GCA_964403365.1 uncultured Candidatus Saccharibacteria bacterium
ATTTACAATAATAGTTATAGTCTTTTCTTTGATAGTGTTAATGGCCATACATGAACTGGGCCATTTTTTGCTGGCTAAAAAGTTTGGGGTAAAGGTGCCAGAGTTTGGTATTGGTTACCCGCCACGGATATGGGGCAAGAAAATAGGGGACACAATTTATTCTTTTAATTTATTACCTTTTGGAGCATTTGTTAAAATCATTGGTGAGGATGGTGACAGTAAAGAAGAGGGGAGTTTTGGCACCAAACCTATTTGGCAAAGAGCTTTAATTTTAGCTGGTGGGGTAGTAATGTTTTGGTTAGTAGCTATTATTATTTTAACTTTTGTTTCTGGCATAAGTGGGGTGCCTACTGCAGTAGATGATAATTATCCAATAGGCGAAGTAAAGATTTTTGCTGTGGCCCCAGATTCTCCTGCTGAAACAGGAGGCATAGAAGTAGGGGATATAGTTTTAGATTTTGATAAAGTGGCTGACTTGCAAAACTTTATTAAAGAAAACTTAGGCCAAGAAGTTGGCTTTAGTATTTTAAGAGGCACAGAACAGGTAGATATTTCTTTAACCCCGCGTTTGGACTTTCCTGAAAACGAAGGGGCTATGGGCGTGGCTTTAGTTAGAGTGGCTAATTTAAAAACTGTTTGGTATAAAGCACCGATTATAGCTACTCAGATTACTTTTAGGCAAACCAAGGCTATTCCAGTTACATTATATAATGCTTTAGTTGATAAGATAAAAGGGGAAAAAGTAACGGGTGTGCAATTTGTTGGTCCAATAGGTGTAGGTAAGATATTAGGGCAAGCTTTAGGGCAAGGAGCTGGTAGTTTTTTAGTATTAATAGCTATGATATCTATTTGGCTGGCTTTGTTTAATTCGCTTCCTATTCCAGCCCTAGATGGTGGTAGGTTATTGTTTTTAGGCATAGAAGCCATCCGCCGTAAGCCAATGAACCAGAAAATAGAACACGGTTTTAATGCCACCTTTTTAATCCTTTTAATGATCCTTTTAGCTTTCATAACCCTAAAAGACATCCTCGGCTTATTCTAACCGCTTGAATAGTTTGCCAAAACAGAGTAAGATAGAATAATCATTAACCAATAATCTTATGAGGCAAACACAGCTTTTTACTAAAACTTTTAAAGAAAGTCCAAAAGGTGAAGAGAGCATCAACGCCATTTTATTACAACGTGGTGGTTTTATTTACAAAGAAATGGCAGGGGTGTACTCGTATTTACCACTTGGTTTAAGAGTTTTAAGGAAAATAGAAGATATTATTAGAGAGGAGATGAATAACATAGATGGGCAAGAATTGTTGTTAACCATATTGCAACCAAAAGAATTATGGCAAAAAACTGGTAGGTGGGATAAGGGTATTGGTGCAGAAATAATGTATAAAATAGAGGATAAGTCAGAGGTAGGTCTTGGACCAACCCATGAAGAGATGCTAACGGATATTATTTCTAAGTTTGTTCAGTCAAAAGAAGATTTACCTTTTAGCACTTATCAAATACAAACCAAGTTTAGAAAAGAGCCAAGAGCTAAATCAGGGTTATTAAGAGGGAGAGAGTTTTTAATGAAGGATTTATACAGTTTCCATACTTCAGAAGATGATTTTAAAAAGTATTATGAAGTTGTAAAACAATCTTATCATAATATATATAGTAGGTGTGGCTTAAAAGCTATTATTACTGAAGCATCTGGTGGAGCATTTACTGATGATTTTTCCCATGAGTTTCAAGTAATAGCTGAGGCAGGAGAAGATATTATTATTTATTGCCCTAAGTGTAGTTTTAGCCAAGATAAGGAGATAGCTAAAGTAAAAGCAGGAGATAAGTGCCCGGGCTGTGGAGCTAAACTAATTAAAGAAAAATCTATTGAGGCAGGTAACATCTTTCCATTAGGCTGTAAATATTCTAAAGCTTTAGATGCATTTTTTACAGATGAAAAAGGTGCTCGGCAGCCAATTGTTATGGGTTGTTATGGTTTAGGCGTTAGTAGATTAATGGGAACAGTGGTAGAGGCGATGAACGATAAAAATGGTATTATTTGGCCAGATGAGATAGCTCCGTTTAGTGTGCATTTAATTGCTTTGCACGGCGCAGAAAAACAGGCAGATAAAATATACAAAGAGCTTGATCAAAAAGGCATAGAGGTATTATATGACGATAGAGAAAAGGCAGCTGGAGAAAAGTTTGCAGGAGCGGATTTAATTGGCATTCCTACGCGAATAGTAGTTAGCGAAAAAACACTTGAAGAAGATAGTGTAGAGATAAAAAGGCGGACACAAGAAAAAGTGGAGATAATAAAAATAGAAGAAATTGAAAATAAAATTCTTAAACAAATTCCTAAAGCGCTTTAACGAAGATATTGCCATTGATTTGGGCACGGCTAATTCTTTAGTTTATGTCCGAGGCAGAGGCATAGTTTTAAACGAGCCATCAGTGGTAGCCATCAATGAAAAAACAGGTCAAGTCTTAGCAGTGGGTGAAGATGCTAAAGCAATGGTAGGCAGAACTCCGGGGCATATTAAAGCTATTAAACCTTTAGTTAGGGGAGTGATTTCTGATTTTGAAGTAACTGAGCAAATGCTTAGATATTTTATCGGTAAAGCACATAAGCAAAAAATAGCTAGCTTGTCTTGGCCCCGAGTAATTATTGGCATACCTTCACGAGTAACCGAGGTAGAAAGAAAAGCTGTAGAAGATGCTGCTAAAAGTGCTGGAGCTAGAGAAGTATTTTTAATTGAAGAACCAGTAGCAGCTGCTATTGGCGCTAGAATCCCTATTCAAGAAGCCAAAGGCAGTTTTATAATTGACGTGGGTGGAGGCACTACTGATATTGCAGTGTTATCATTGGGTGGTATTGTTACTTCACAAAGTTTAAAAATAGCTGGAGATAAAATGTCTGATGATATTATTGGCTATATGCAAAAAAAGTATAAGTTATTGATAGGAGAAAGATCAGCTGAAAAAGTAAAGATTGCTATTGGCCAGGCATTGCCCACTAAAGAGAAAAAAGAAGCACCTTTGCGAGGCAGGAATTTAATCACTGGCCTACCAGAGGAGATTATTATTAATTCAGAAGATATAAGAAAAGCCATAGAGGCGTCTTTAACACAAATTGTAGATGCAGTAAAAGTAACTATAGAGGAAACTCCGCCAGAGCTTTTAGCAGATGTAATGACTAATGGTATTTATCTAGTAGGTGGGGGAGCTATGCTAAAAGGTTTTAGTCAGTTGCTGTCAGATGCTACTAGGATGAAAGTAAATATTATTGAAGATCCATTAACCGCTGTAGCTAGAGGTGGGGGAATAGTTTTAGA
>CAYOFM010000070.1:0-3315 GCA_964403365.1 uncultured Candidatus Saccharibacteria bacterium
TACTTTACTTCAAATTCTAGCTCAAGCTGCTATGAACAAAGGATTTAAGGTTAGGACATCAGAATTGCATGGTTTAAGCCAAAGAGGGGGCAGTGTTAGTGTCCATATTAGATTTGGCAAGGAAGTGTATTCACCTACCGTGCCAGAGGGCAAGGCTGATTTAGTTTTAGCTTTAGAGTTTCAAGAATCATTAACTTCTGCTAGATTTGCCTCTGATAAAACAGTGTTTTTAATTAACGAGTATCAAACGCCTACTTTGTCAGACAGCGCTTCTAAAAACAAAGTAAAAAGTAATTTAGAAAAGGTAAGTAAGAAAGTGTTTTTCATCCCAGCTTCCAATGTTTGCGAGAAAGAACTTAAAACTAATGTTGTATCTGGTATTTTTCTTTTGGGCTTAGCTGCTAAAAAAGAGTATATTCCATTTAGTATTGATGAACTAAAAGAAGTGATTGGTCAGATTATGCCACCCAAGTATTGCGGTTTAAATATAAATACGTTAGATTTTGCAGATAAATATGAGTAGTTTAATAGTATGCCATTATGGCGAAATAGCTTTAAAAGGCAAAAACAGAAAATATTTTGAGGAACAATTGGTTCGTAACATCAAAGCCCTACCAGAGGGTGTTTTTAAACATGTCAAACGCATTTCAGGCAGGATTTTAGTTGAATTAAAAGATGGTGCTGATAAAAAACAGGCAGAGCAAACCCTAAAACAAGTTTTTGGTCTTATCTATATTGCTTTTGCCCAAACTAGCAAACAGGATATTGAAGCCATTAGGCTGGAAGGAGCTAAGCTCCTTTCACAAGAAGAGTTTGAAACTTTTAGGGTTTCTGCTAAGCGATCAGAAAAAACTTTTCCTTTAAATTCACAAGAAATAAATGAGCAAGTAGGGGAAGAAGTAATTAACCAGTTAAGCAAAAAAGTTAAACTAAAAGATCCAGATATAGAGTTGTTTATTGAAATAGTAGAAAAGTATGCTTTTTTATACACAGAAAAGATAAAATGTTTAGGTGGTTTGCCGGTAGGGGTAAGTGGAAAAGCAATTAGTTTAATTTCTGGTGGTATTGATTCGCCAGTAGCTAGTTTTTATGCCATGAAAAGGGGAGTGGAATTAATCTATATCCATTTTCATGCTCTACCGTTTGTAGATAAAGCCTCTGTGGATAAAGTAAAGGAAATTGTTAAGGTTTTGTCTAAATATCAAGGCAATATAAAACTATATTTAGTACCGTTTGGCGATATCCAGAAAGATATATTAACTAAAACTAAGGATAAGTTAAGGGTGGTGCTATACCGTAGGTTTATGATGAAAATTAGCCAAGAAATAGCTAAAAAAGAAAAAGCTAAAGTGTTGGTAACTGGAGAAAATATTGGTCAAGTGGCTTCTCAAACATTAGAGAATATACATGCCATTCAAAGTGCAGTCGGTATGCCAGTTTTAAGACCTTTAGGGTTTTTTGATAAAATAGAAATAATTGATAAAGCTAAAGCGATTGATACATATAATCTTTCTATTTTACCAGAGCAGGATTGTTGTAGTAGGTTTTTACCTAAGTTTCCAGAAACTAAAGCAGATTTAAAAGAAGTGCTGGAGCAAGAGAAAAAGTTAGATACAAAAAAACTAGTCGATCAAGCAATAAAAAATATAGAAATATGGACAAATTAACAGACAAAACAACTTTAGGGGATGCTTTAGCTACCCCAGGGGCTGAGAAAATAATGGCTAAGTATAAAGTGCCATGTTTAACTTGCCCAATGGCTAAGTTTGAGATGCAGGAGTTAACCCTCGGCGATATCTGCCAAACCTACGGCATTGATTGTCCCAAACTTCTTGAAGATTTAAATAATATAAAAAAATAAAGGGCATTTAATAGAAGAATAACCTAAAATACTATTTTTTAGAATAGTGTTTTAGTTATGCTTGCCTTAAGCTTAGGTTTAGCCGAATAGGGCTGACGCCCCACAAACACATTTTTAATTTAAGCCCTATGGTAATTTTTGTCAGGTTAAAAATTATTATAGTTATCCACAGGTTAAGTGTTGACTTTAGAACATTTGGTCGGGTATAATAAAGACATGCAAAAAGTAATAAGTAAAAAAGAAAAAGAATTTTTGTCTGTTATTTATCAACATATTAGAGGCACAGGCTTTCCACCCACTTTTGTAGAAATGAAGAAAAAATTGGGAGTTTCTTCTAATCAATCTGTTTTAGATGTTTTGAAAAAATTAACAGATAAAAGATTAATAAAACGTACACGTGATATAGCCCGCAGTATAGTAATTTTGCCTCTAGGATACAAATCTCTAGAAAAACCTTCACTTGTTCCATTTTTAGGTGCAACAAGTGCTGGGGCACCTGTTGATATGTTAGAAGTGGCAGGAGAATGGAAAGTTTTACCCTCTGAAAATGACAAGTTAGAAAAATTAAATAGTGAGGTTTTTCTTTTGAGGGTGTATGGTGATTCGATGATAAATGCTGGTATAAACGATGGAGATGTAGTATTAGTAAAACATGATAAAGAGTTTATATCTGGCGATATAGTATTGGCTCAAATAGGAGAAGAATCAACAGTTAAGAGATTTATTTCGGACGACAAGCCACCTTTTATTTATTTAAAACCAGAAAATCCAAATTATGATATTATTCCAGCCACTGAAGAAATGCAACTCATTGGAAAGATAATTTCAATTTTTAATAGTGGTCAATGGAGATTATTAAAACAATAAAAAATAATATATGCCTACTCAAAAATTAAATAAAACAAAAGAGATTATAACGAAAATTTTTCGTGATCCAGAGCTTGCCTACGGTTTGCAGGAATTTTCAGACATTAATATAGAAGATGTGCTTAAAATAACAGAACAAGAAAAAGGCAGATTCTATATCAAAGATATGAAGTCATCAAAACAAAAAATAGTTTTTGATGAAAATAAACAGACTAGCAGACCCGAAGAAATAATTCGCCAACTTTGGCTTTATCAATTAACTACTAAATATAAATACCCGAAAGATCGTATTGATACTGAGAAAAGTGTACATTTCGGTAGGGAAATTCATGCCAAATTTGCTGATATTATTATTTTTAAAAAAGATAAGATCACCCCCTATATTATTATTGAGGTTAAAAGCCCTACGGAGAGAAAAGGTATTGAACAGCTCAAAAGTTATCTAAGTGCTGAAGGTTCGGAAATTGGAGTTTGGTCTAATGGGATAGAGCGTGTTGTTTTATATAGACCATACCCTAAAGAGTTTGAGGATTCATTAGTTGATATCCCTAGAGCTGATCAAACTATAGATGATTTATTTGAAATTA
>CAYOFM010000071.1:0-3234 GCA_964403365.1 uncultured Candidatus Saccharibacteria bacterium
GTTGTCTCGCGACTATCCACATCGTCGAGAGGTGGACTACCCTTAACGGGAACCGACCGTGATTATATTATAACATAAAAGTTTTTGTCAAGCAAACGTCCTGTGGATAACTTAAAAATAAGTTTAACTTAATAGTATTTATGAAATTATTTAGCAAAATATTTGGCGACCCAAATGAAAAGTATTTAAAGGGGCTTGAAAAACAAGTGGAAATAGCTAATGCTCTTGAAAAAGAGTTTGAGCAGTTTTCTGATACCCAAATTAAAGAAAAAACCAAAGAGTTTAAACAAAGATTAAGTAAGGGGGAAACATTAGATGATATTTTACCTGAAGCTTTTGCTTTGGTTAGAGAAGGAGCTAAGCGTACTTTAAGCCAAAGCCATTACAATGTGCAATTGTTAGGCGGTATAGTATTGCACCAAGGTAAGATTACAGAGATGAAAACAGGTGAAGGTAAAACCTTATCTTCTACCTTGCCGATTTATCTTAATACTTTAGAGGGTAAAGGGGTACATGTAGTAACAGTTAATGATTACTTGGCAAAAAGAGATGCTGTTTGGATGGGACAAATTTATGACCTACTTGGGTTGTCTGTGGGTTGTATTACTCATGACTCAGCTAACCTGTACAATGCTGAGCAAGGCGAAGAGGGGAGTGAAGCAGATGAGGAGCGTGATTTAAAAGGGGACTTTGAAGTGCAAACAAGCTATTTAAAGCCATGCTCACGGCAAGAGGCGTACAAAGCAGATATAACTTATGGTACTAATCATGAATTTGGTTTTGATTACTTACGAGACAACTTAGTTTTAGATAAAACACAGAAAGTTCAACGTGGTTTTAACTTTGCCATTATTGATGAGATAGATTCTATTTTAATAGATGAAGCTAGGACACCAATGATTATTTCCCAGCCAGATTTAGAATCTTCTAAGCATTATAAAGAGTTTTCTAGAATTATACCGAAATTAGAAAAAGAAGTTGATTATACTATGGATGAAAAGTTAAAAGCAGCTTCTTTAACCGAACAAGGTATTGATAAAATAGAAAAGATATTAGGGGTAGGGGATATCTATAATGAGAAAGGTATTAAGTATTTACATCATTTAGAACAAGGTTTAAAAGCAGAAGCATTTTTTAAGCGCGACAAGGCATATATTGTTAAAGACAACAAAATAATTATTATTGATGAGTTTACTGGCAGGTTAATGCCTGGCAGGCGTTGGTCTGGCGGTTTGCATCAGGCAGTAGAAGCTAAAGAAGGAGTAGAAGTACAAGCTGAGTCTAAAACCTTAGCTACTATTACTTTTCAAAACTATTTTAAGTTCTATGACAAACTAGCTGGTATGACTGGTACGGCTTTAACTTCAGCTGAAGAGTTTGATAAGGTTTATCAAATGGGTGTAATAGCTATTCCTACTAATAGACCATTGGTTAGACAAGACCTACCTGACTTAATTTACAAATCAGAAAAAGGTAAGTTTCAGGCAATTGTTCAAGAGATAAAAGAACGTAGTGATAAAGGGCAACCAGTTTTGGTTGGTACTCGTAGTGTAGAAAGAAACGAATATTTAAGTAAATTGTTAGACAGAGAAGGCGTAAAACATCAAGTATTAAACGCTAAAAATCATAGCCAAGAAGGAGCTATTATCGCCCAAGCTGGCAGGCAGGGTGCAGTAACTGTAGCTACTAATATGGCTGGTAGGGGAGTGGATATTGCTTTGGGCGGTAGCCCATTGGTTAAAGAGGAAGCTGAAAAGGTTAAACAACTTGGTGGTTTGTGTGTTATTGGCACTGAACGTCATGAAGCCAGAAGAATTGACAATCAATTAAGAGGTAGGGCAGGCAGGCAAGGCGACTCAGGTACTTCTCAGTTTTTTGTATCCTTAGAAGATGAATTAATGCGAGTGTTTGGGGGGGATAGAATGAAAGCTATTATGGATAGACTACAGTTACCAGAAGACCAGCCAATTAGCAATAGAATTATTTCATCAGCTATTGAAAAAGCCCAAACCAGAGTAGAGGGTATGAATTTTGATGCTAGAAAACATGTTTTAGAATATGATGATGTTATTTCCAAACACAGAAACAGGATCTATAATCAAAGGCAAAAAGTGTTAGATATGAGCTATGACCAGTTAAAGCAGGAGATACTGGATATTATTAAAAAAGAAGCCAGTATAATTGTTGAATCAGCTAATGGTAAGGCGCGTGATGAACTGAAGGTTATCTTGCCAATACCAGAAGGGGTAGAGATAAAAACAGATAAGGTTATGAGTTTAGCTAATCAGTTTATAACTACTAGAGAAGAAAAAGAAGGCAAAGAGAGTATGTTAAAGCTTTTCCGTTTTGCTGTTTTAAAAACCACAGATATGTTTTGGACAGAACATTTGTATAGCTTAGATCATTTAAAAGATTCAGTGCGGTTACAGTCTTACGGCGGTAAAGATCCATTAGTGGAGTATAAGACACAAAGTCATAGGATATTTCAAGGTTTACAAAGTGCTATTAACCATCAAATTGCCCGAACAGTGTTTAAATTGAGTATAAATACCTAATATTGTCTTGTGGCTATTGACAATTGAGGGATAATTTGCTATACTGTTATTGAAATGAGGTGGTTATAACCATCTTGTTGTAAGCTCTTAAAATTTTGCGGAACGGATATAGTTCCTTTATGGGAATTATATCCGTTTTGTAAGAAAGTCAGGAGTAAGGTCGTAAACGTTAATTGTGAAAAAAACAATGAACAAGAAATTATACGTAGGTAACCTTCCATATAGTGTTACCGATGATTCTTTAAACCAACATTTTGCTCAAGCTGGAACAGTTGAGTCTGCGGTTATTATCACAGACAAAATCTCCGGTAGATCAAAAGGGTTCGGTTTTGTAGAGATGGCTACTGAAGACGAAGCTACTAAAGCCATTGAGATGTTTAATGAGCAAGAGCTTGAAGGTAGAAAGCTTGTTGTGAATGAAGCAAGACCAATGGAAAAAAGAAGCTTTGACGGAGGTGATGGTGGTTTTAATCAGTAATTTTAACCGTTAAATCTCTCAAGCAAAAAAGCCCATATTTGGGCTTTTTTGTTTAGTATGGTAATATTAGTTTATCTAACACAGTTCACTGGTTGGGCTGAAAAATATAATGAGCAAATATTTACTAAACTTTATTATCTTTTTTGTAATTTTAACTATTGCTTCGTTAATTTATTTTTATGGGTTTAATAATGAACCAGT
>CAYOFM010000072.1:0-3100 GCA_964403365.1 uncultured Candidatus Saccharibacteria bacterium
AAGATGCAGCTTGTGGCAGAAGGGGTAATGACTAACAGTGAAAAAATTGATCGGATGCAAGGCAACATTACTCAAATCAACAATAGAACTGAAGTATTAGAGATAAAAATGGTTGGTGTTGAAGGAAAATTAGAGGGCATTAAAGGAAAAATAGAAAACATTGGAGGGCGAGTGGATAATATTGGAGGAGATGTGAAAGAAATAAAACACGATATGAAACAAAAAGTAAATCGTGATGAGCTAGCCACATTTGGTCTAGTTATGGACAAACCACTTGAACACTAAAAAACTGCGAATAGAGTTCGCAGTTTTTTAGTGTTTTGTTTTATAAAATTATTTCTCTTCTGGCTTGGCTTGCTCTTTCTTTTCTTCAGATTTTGAATCTTCTTTTACCTTAGCCTCTGGTTTCGCTTCTTTTTGCTTTTCTTCAGGCTTAGCTTCTTCTTTAGCAGGAGCTGGCTTTTCTGGTTCTGGTTTTACGTCAGGCTTAGTTTCAAATTCTGCTGGTTTATCAGTCCCCTCTTTGATTTCTTCCTTAGCAGGAGTCTCAACGGGTTTAGCTTCGCTCTCAGCTGGTTTTGCTTTTTCAGCTGGCTTAACCTCTATCCCCTCTTCTCCTTCTTTTACTTTCTTTTTAGAGTGCACAGCTTTTTTATCTGCTTTGATTACACCATTGGTTACTAAAAGATTATGTACCCTATCAGATGGCTGAGCACCAACACTAAGCCAGTATTCAATTCTTTCTTTTTTTAATTCTGTTTCTTTAGTTTTGGGATTAAAAAATCCAAGAATTTCTAAAAACCTGCCCCCTTTTGGTGCGTTTTGTTTCTCTGTCACAACCATTCTAAAAAATGGCTGATTCTTTTTACCGACTCTTATAAATCTAATTGCTAACATGTTAAATTGATTATTAATTGATAACTATTAATTTCTTTTACTTCCAGCCTTTAGTTTGTAAACCATTCTTAGCAGCTGCTTCTTCTGCCTCTTGCTTTGAAGATCCCTCTCCTTCTGCTACTATTTCTTTACCCAAGTACACACCAACCACAAAATGCTTAGCATGATCTGGCCCCCAATCTCTCATCACCCTGTAATTTGGAGTAACTCTAGCTATTTCCTGAGCTTTTTCTTGAAAAAATGATTTATCATCAATGTGCAAACCTTTTTCCAAAATCTCTGGCAACTTTTTAATCAAGTTTTCTTCTACAAACTTTCTGGACACTTCTAGACCTTGATCTAGGTATAGGCTACCAACAAAAGCTTCAAAAGTATTAGCTAAAATGTACTGCCTAGCTTTGCCTTTATCTTTAGATTCACCTTTTGATAATAATAAATACTCGTCAAAACCAAGCTCTTTACTCGTGACAGCTAAACTTTGAGTATTTACTAAGGCAGCTCGCCAATTAGTCATTTCTCCTTCTTGAGTTTCATAATTTTTAAAAAGATACTCAGTAACAATAATCTCTAGCACCGCATCTCCTAAAAACTCTAATCTTTCATTCTGATTTAAATAAAAATCTGGATTTTCATTTAAATAAGAACGATGAGTAAAAGCTTGAACTAATAAATTTTTATTCTTAAAATTAACCTTTAGCTGCTTTTCTAGTGGTTCAAATTGTTTTTCCATAATAAAGCTATTAATTAATGACTACTTATCGCCTTTTTTCTCTTTCCCCTCTTCCCCTTCTAACTCTTTAAAAACTGTGCCTAATACACCGTTAATAAATCTGCCAGAACTAGGGCCACCAAAACCTTTGCCTAATTCAATAGCCTCATTAATAGCTACTTTAGGAGGAACTTCTTTTTTATCTTCGTATAATAATTCAAACAAACCAATTCTTAAAACATTTCTATCAACAATACTTAACTGATTAATTGGTCTTTCTGGAGCTGAAGAAGTAATAACCTTATCTATTTTATCAAGGTGCTTTTTTACCCCACGGGCTAGGGAACGAGCAAAATCCTGCTCATCAAAACCACTGCCAAATGTTTCAATGTTTCTTTCCACAAGTTTATCTAAATCATGCTCTTTCTTGTAAAAGTCCCATTCAAACAATGATTGTAAAGCGATTGAACGCGCTAAATGCCTTGATGCCATAAGTTTATAAAGTTATCTTTTTTACTTATTAACTAAAACTTTTTCTTAGATAGCTCTTCCATAGTTAACGGCTTATCTGGCTTACCTTGTTCTTTTTCTTGCCCTTTTATCTCTTCTTGTCTTTGTTTCTTTTCTTTCTTTTCCAGCTTAGCCAATACGTTAACTACCTCTTTTCCTTTATAGAAACCACAATTCATACAAACAGTATGCGGTTTAACTGGTTTACCGCATTTAGAACAAGTGGTTAGCGTAGGGTTCTTTAAAAAAATATGCATCCTGCGCTGACCCACTGAAGACCTAGTTGTATGTTTTTTTGGAACTGCCATATATCTACGCTAATCTTTACACTATTACACTGTGGATAATAACAAAAAATTAAGGGTTTTGCAAGTCTTTTTTATGTGGTACAATGTAGTAATGCATAAAATAGAATTTAAAGATTTAACTTGGATTGATATTAAAGCGCCTACTGAGGATGACCTACTATGGGTTAAAGATAATTTTAAGTTGCATCCATTGGTGCTTAAAGAACTACTCCCCCATATTGATCATCCTAAAATAGAAAAGTTTGATGATTATTTATTTATTGTTTTGTTTTAACCATTTTTTGATAAAGAAACATTTAGAACAATCCCTTTTGAACTAGACATTATTGTTTCTAAAAAATATATTATCACCAGCCATTACAAAGATATCGTCCCTTTAAAAGCTATTTTTAATAAATGTAACTTATACGATGATATAAAGGAAGAGTTTTCTGATGAGGGCACAGGTGAACTCACATACCGTATTATCAGACAAATACTTTTAGCTTGTTTGCCAAAATTAGGGCATATTAAACAAAACATTGACCAGGTAGAACATAATGTTTTTGACAAAGAGCACCGTAAAAGCGTAGGTGATATATCTTTAATCCAACGAGATATTATTGGCTTTCAAAGAATTATTGAACCTCAAGAATTAGTTTTAAAAAACCTAGCTAAAGAAAGTGAAAAGTTTTTT
>CAYOFM010000073.1:0-3023 GCA_964403365.1 uncultured Candidatus Saccharibacteria bacterium
CATACTCCTTGCCAGCAAGTTCTGCTTCAATACTTTTTGTTTCTTCTAAATCATCTAGGTATTTTAAAAAAAGAATCCAAGAGGTTTGCTCAACATAATCAAGCTCTGTCCCACAGCCAGAGTCTGTATGTAATATATTATCTATATTTTTAAATGCTTGTTCAAACATATTATTTATTTAATTAGCTTTATTCTACGCCTAATGAGGGAGTTTTTCAAGTTTTAGTAGTATATTATAAAAAAAGCCCAAGTGTTTAGGAAACACTTGGGCTCACTTTTTTTTAATCAACTAGTAGAAAATCATAACAAAAATAAGGACCGACTCTCTGCAGAGAATCGGTCCCTATTTTTTTGTTTATGCGCGGGCGACCAGATTTGAACTGGCGATCTTCTCCGTGACAGGGAGACGGAAATTCCTGACTTTCCCACGCCCGCAAAATTATGTTTTCTAATTTCAATTAAAATATACCAAAAATTCGCCTAAATTGCAAATGAATGAAATTTTGCAAAACAAAACCACATATCGAAAAGATTTAAGCCGCCAACCATCCACCGTCAATAACTACCACTGATCCAGTCATATAACTGGAAGAATCTGAAGCAAGAAAAACAACTAACTCTGAAACTTCTTCTGGCCGACCAACTCTTTTAAGAGGCACTCGTTGAAGCATCGCTTCCAACGTCTTAGGATCTGATTTAACTACATCAATCATCGGAGTTTCTATCATCCCAGGAGCAATGGCATTAACGCGAATATTAAAGGACGCCAATTCCGTAGCCAAGGCTTCAGTCATTGCAACTATACCTCCTTTAGAAGCGCAATAATGGGCAATATTCGGTATACCAATTCCTTGCTGGCCCATAGCCACAGAAGCAATATTAACTATTACTCCTCCCTTCCGCTCTTTCATAACTTTTGCCGCAGCTTGAGCGCATAAAAATTCTCCTTTAAGATTAATGTCAATTGTTCTGTCCCAGTCTTCTTCTGATAATTCTAAAAATGGCTTGAATTGGGCTATTCCAGCATTGTTTATTAGAATATCAAGCTGCCCGAACTTTTTAACAATCGTAGCTACAACTGAATCAACCTCTGATTTGTCTGCAACATCAAGTTTAAGAGCAATTGCCTCGCCACCAGATTTTTTAATTTCATCAACAACTTTTTGGCAGTCAGCTTGATTAATATCAGTAACAACAACCTTTGCTCCATGCTTAGCTAAAGCAATAGCGTGAGATTTTCCCATACCCTGCCTTGCGCCGGTTATCAGCGCCACTTTGTTTTTAAGATTTTGCATAGTTTTGACTGGAGAGCTTCTTTCCATTTGATTACCAAACAAAAAGAGACAAACCAGTAATTATTGATTTTTTCGATAGTGCCGACGGTGAGGCTTGAACTCACGTCCTCCACTTTATGAAAATGGCGCTCGGCCAACTGAGCTACGTCGGCTGTATACGTAAAAGATTATAAACGAAAAAAACCTATATCTTAGTTGCGGGGGCCCGAATTGCACGGACGTCTTCAGGTTATGAGCCTGACAACCTACTACTGGTCCACCCCGCGATAATGTAGTGTAAAACAAAACTGCTATTTATACACTATACATATGTATAATAGCAGAAAATGGGGTAAAAGACAACTGATTGTCTTTTACGGATGTTTTAGGCGAAGCTCCTGCGGAGCCGTTAAAAAACATCCAGGGGGTTCTGATTTGTAATCAAATCAGAACTACATTTCGTTAAGCTAAAACTTCCATATCTTTAAGGGCTTTTTCAAAAATATCTAAAATATCCTTAGCTTCCTTTTTATCTAACTTATAACCTACATCGTCTTTAACAGCTTTCAAGGTTTGATAAGCTCCTAAAAACTCAGCTAGGTTAGAAATGTCATCTTTAGTTAACTGATCTACCGTATCTTTAGGCATAAACTTAATCACAATCACAGAAGCATCCAACAAAGCAATTTTCCATTCTGCTTCTGAGTGGGCTTGATCTACTCTTTTTTTAATCTTTTCCCATTGTTTTTTTAAACGGTTACTGCCAGATGAATTAGGATATAGAAAGTTGATGATATTGTGCCACCATTTCCACTGTGCATAACTGGTATTTAAAAGAAAATAAATAAAAATAGCTAAAAAACCAATAGAAATAAATATAAAAATAATCTTAAATGGTAAAAGCTTAGCTTGAAGCTCTGGAGACATCAGCACTTCTAGAACTTGTTTCACTGTATCGCCAAAACCTTCTAAGCCAGTATCTTGAGTAGGGATTGGTCCTGGTGTTTCAAAAAGAGGCATATGATTATTAACTAATTATTAACTAATTTTTCAATTTGCTTGCCCAGTGCAAAAATATTATTCTCTTTAAAGTGTGGGGCAATAATTTGCAAACCTACTGGAAGATTATCTATTTTACCTACTGGCATACTCATAGCTGGCAAGCCAGCTAGATTAACTGGCACAGTATAAATATCTGCTAAATACATTTGAAGCGGATCGTCTGTTTTCTCACCTATTTTAAAAGCAGTGGTTGGTGCAGTAGGTGAAATAATAAAATCTACTTGTTTAAACGCTTTTTCAAAATCTTGTTTTATTAAAGCTCTAACTTTCTGAGCTTTTAGATAATAGGCATCATAATAACCAGACGAAAGGGCAAAAGTGCCTAGCATAATTCTTCTTTTCACTTCATCGCCAAACCCGGCTCCTTTAGTTTCAAAATAACTATCAATAACATTTTTGCCTGGCTTGTTTAGGCCATAACGAACACCATCAAATCTAGCTAAATTAGCACTGGCTTCTGAAGTGGCAATGATATAATAGCAAGCTAAGGCATATTTTGAATAGGGTAAGGAAATCTCTACAATCTTAGCGCCCTGCCCTTCTAACTTAGTTATAACATTTTTTATCAATTCTTTCACTCCCCTATCCAGCCCTTCTTCAAAATATTCTTTTGGTACACCAATGACGAGGGCTGCCCTCGTCTTACGAGGGCAGCCCTCGTAGGTCGTGGAATCTTTGCTATCTTTT
>CAYOFM010000074.1:0-2948 GCA_964403365.1 uncultured Candidatus Saccharibacteria bacterium
AAAGGTTCTGTTTTTTAACTTTGGAACCACGCCAAATTCATAAGGATGCACGTAATAGCAAGTATCTCCTTTTTTTAGCGCACTATTTAAAGTAATTCTTGTCCAAAACAAACCAAACACTCTAGTAGCAATAGACACAGCCCCAGGCAACCTTAAAACAGGGAATACTGGAATAGGTAGTTCAACTAAATTACTGTTCCCTTTGATCAATAGTGACTCAGAGCTTGTTTGATAGGGGTTTTGAGGTGCTTTTATCTGTGTTTTAAACTTTCCTAACATTTTTCTAGATGGACAAACTGAACTATCGTAGATAAAGCCATTTTCAATTAAAACTTTAGGTAGCCAATCTGTAATAATCAAAATTGGCACTCTAAAGCCAACTACTGGCTTACCAGATAAATCTTCTAAAATATGTTTGGCTTTTAATAAATCTGTGGTAAATTCTTGTGGGGAAAACTGTCTAATGTCTTGATGATACATACCGTGGCAAGCTATTTCATGACCCTGCCTAGCAATCTCACGTACTAAATCAGGATACCACTCTGCCATTTCTCCGGTAATAAAAAAAGTGGCTTTGATATTTTTCTTACTTAAAACATCAAGAATATATTGAGTTGGCTTAATAATCTCGCCAATCGGCTTGTCAGAATGGTAATAATCTTTAAAAAAGTGCTTTAAGCTCTGCCATCTGGAATTCTTAAAACCAGCTACCCAGCGACAGGTGTACCATTCATCTAAATCAATGGATAAAATCAATTTGTTGTTATTAGGCATTATTCTTGATAATTATTGGATAATATACTAAGATATCTGTATAACTATGACAAATTTAAAGAAAAACATTATTTCTGCTATTTTAATTGTTGGTTTAGCAGTATCTATTGGAGCTATTTGGACAATATTTATGCCCGACTTCGGAGTGAGGGGTGATTTTGTTGACTATGATGCCGTAGCTTGGAACTTAGCCACAGGCGAAGGCTTTACCTTAAACGGCTTACCTGCCAATGAAGCGCCGGGTTATGTTTTCTTTTTAAGTGGTATTTACAAATTATTTGGGAAACATTATGAATTGATCAAGCTTTTACAGTTCTTTTTACTGGGTATTATTGGTGTTTTTGTTTTTGCTATGTCTAAAAGATTTTTTAAATTAAGGCATAACATAGCGCTTTTAGCAGCCCTCACAGTAATTTGCTGGCCCTATTTAATGCTTTACGCTGGGTTAATACATACTGAAATCCTGTTTATGCTTTTTCTTATACCAGCTATCTATCTATTCCTATTATCGCAGGAAAACCCTAAATTACAAAATGTATTACTGCTTGGTATTTTACTAGGCGCATCTGCGTTTATTAGGTTTGTTGCTTTGCTCATTCCTTTTTGGATAGTTGCCTCCCTGTTTATATTCTTCAAATTCAGAAAGAAAAAAGTTTTAAAATTACTATTTTTATTACTTGCTTTTTTTGCGGTACTCATCCCTTGGAGTGTTAGAAACTATCAACAATTTGGCTCTTTTACACCTACTCACCCTGAAAACTTCCGGTTATTTGATAGGGCTTTTGTTAGGCTAGATTACACCATAGGAGCAGAGTCACTAAAACCAGGTGAGGCAGATTTCAAAGTACTAGCTGTTTCAAGATTAAAAAATATCTATCTTTTCTGGAATCCAGGCACTCAAGGAACAAGGGCAGATATACTAGTTAAAGAACATCCATGGACAAGTTACTTATTTCTAGCTTATAAAATCTTCTTCTTTATTATCGCTGCTTTAGCTTTCTTTTCTTTAAGGTTTATTAGAAAGAGCAAACCAGTGGCTGTGCTTTGGGTTATTGTTTTCTATTTCTGGGCTTTGCATACTGCTCTGTATCCATATCCCCGCTATACCTTACCAATTATCCCTCTCGTTATTATCTTAGCCTATTTCTCCCTTCAGCATTTATCATCGCCAAATAAGCAGAAACGTATCGCTGATTAGAAAAATGCTGTTTAACAAACTCCCTACTTTGTTTGCCCATTCTAATTGCTAAATCCTTATCGTTTAATAGAGTTTGAAGCTTTTCTGCTAAATCTTTACTATTCTTTGGTTCAACCAAGAATCCATTTTGGTTGTTTTTTATTACATCAGGAATACCGCCAATCCTACTACCAATTAATGGTTTACTAAGTGCACCTGCTTCTAATAAAACTCTGCCCAAGCCTTCTGATAAAGACGGTAGTACTAGGCAATAGCAATCTTTCATTATATCCTTAGTTTCCTCTAAGCTTAATCTACCTTTAAAATCAACCCTATCTGCCACGCCCAGTTCCCTTGCCAAAGCTTCCAAACTCCCCTTTTCACTCCCCTCCCCCACAATCACTAAGCGTACGAGGGCAGCCCTTGTCAAATTCTGACGAGGGCTGCCCTTGTCAAATTTTGAAAACGCTTCTAGTAAATACTCCACACCCTTTACTTTTTCCAAAACACCAACAAATAATATATAGCTTCCTAAAACAGGGTTTGGTTCGTTTAAAAACAAGCTTAAGTTAGTAAAAGTAGGGAAAACATAACAGGGTTTATTACCAGCTACCTCTAATGCTTTCTCTTTAGTAAAAGTAGAAATAGCCCTAACAGCATCAGTATTTTTTAAGCTAAAACGAGCCATCTTAATAACAAGTTTTCTTTGCCACTTTTCAAATCTCCTTTTTTTATTTAAAAATGGACCTTCCTGCCAATCACCATGTGCTTCAACAATCAAGCGTTTCCTTAATATCTTTTTCAACCAAACTCCCACCCAGCCCTCAACTAAAGGTGATTGGGCAATAACTATATCAACCCTATTAAGTATAGCCACAGCAAAAGACCGCCCTAATACAAAAATATTAAACCAAAACCTGCTTGGTATGAGATAAAACTTACACCCCCATTTCTTTTTATTAAACGGCCTGCCCCTGCCGATAACACAAACCTTGGC
>CAYOFM010000075.1:0-2915 GCA_964403365.1 uncultured Candidatus Saccharibacteria bacterium
TAAAGAAACAGTAGGTAACTTATTATACAAAGCTTTAGGGCTTAAAAGAATACCGTCACTGACAATACTTGGCGCTAAATAATCACCTTGTTTTAAATCAAACATCTTACGGATTTTACTGGGTAAGGTAATCTGTGCTTTTTCTCTTATTTGGATAAGAGGCATTGTTTGTTTTTGAGTGGTTGTTTTTGACATAAATTCTGAAATTCTTACTTTCTTACTTTAGTATAACAAAACAAGAGTTTATGTCAAGCCCATACTTGCTTTTACTTTTTGTATGGTATCAGTAGCGATGGTTTGGGCTTTTTGGGTGCCGTGGGCGAGGATTTTTTCAAGTTCTTTAGGGTTTTTACTGAACTTGTCTTTGGTTTGCCTGAATGGTTCTAGTTTTTCTATTAGTAAATCAGCTAAGGATTGTTTAAATTCTTTATAACCTTTACCTTTAAATTCTTTTTCAATATCTTTTATTTCTTTGTCAGCAAACAAGCTGTAAATAGTTAATAAGTTAGATACGCCAGCTTTTTCTTTTAAATCATACTTTACCTCCTTGCCAGAATCTGTGGTAGCAGAGCCAATTTTCTTTTTAATATCTTCTGGTTTATCAAACAATGAGATAAAAGTGTTTTCTGGATCACTTTTAGACATTTTCTTATTTGGCTCAGATAAGGACATTATTTTAGCCCCTTGCTTGGCAATCATTACTTCAGGTACAGTAAACACTTCGCCAAACTTAGCATTAAACCTTCTAGCAATTTCTCTAGCCAGCTCAACATGTTGTTTCTGGTCTATGCCCACTGGCACAGTGTTGGTTTGATAAAGTAAGATATCAGCAGCCATTAGTACAGGATAGTTTAATAAGCCAGCATTAATGTTTTTAAGGTGTTTTTGAGATTTGTCTTTAAACTGAGTCATTCTTTGTAAATCGCCAAGTGGAGTAACGGTAGATAAAAGCCAAGCTAGCTCTGTGTGTTCTTTAACACTAGATTGGACAAAGATAAAAGACTTTTTAGGATCTATGCCAGCGGCGATATATGTGGCAGCTACTTCAATAATTCTGCCTTGTAGTGCTTTTGGATCGTAGGGCACAGTCAGGGCGTGTAAATCAACAATACAAAACAAAGATTCGTTTTGTTTTTGAAGATTTACCCATTGGCGAATAGCTCCTAAATAGTTACCAATATGAAGTTGATTAGTTGGCTGAATGCCAGAAAATACACGCATATATACTTTGAACTGAGCTTAGCTCAGTTCATGGTTATTAAGTGATAATAACAACAGGTAAAACCATTGGTCGTCTGTTGATTTTGGCGAATAAGAAGTTACCTATCTCGTTTCTGATTTCTTCTTTAACATAAATCCAGTTAGCATTACTTTTTTTACCAGTAGATCTTTCAACCACTTCTATCACTTTCTTTCTAGTGGCATTAAGCATTTCTTTAGATTCTCTTAAATAGACAAAACCACGGGAGATAATATCAGGCGAACCTTTTACTTTTCCTGTTTGCCTATCTACTACTGCTATAATAACAAACATTCCGTCTTGTGCCAATGTTTGGCGATCTCTCAAAACCACCTCGCCTACATCACCAACCCCTAAGCCATCTACCATTACATAGCCAGCTGGCACGGTTTGCTTATCTATCCACATTTTTTTAGTAGTGATATTAAGAACTTGCCCATTTTCAACCACTAAAGCATTTTCTTTTTTAACACCAGATTTTTCTGCTAGCTCTTTGTTTTTAACTAGCATAGAGAATTGACCATGTAAGGGCATAAAAAACTGTGGTCTCATTATCTTTATCATTTCTTTAATTTCTTCTTGATAAGCATGACCAGAGGCATGTATATCTAGCATTTGATAGTGATATACAGTAGCCCCTCGTTTGTAGAATTGGTCTTTTAAATATTGCACAGAGCGTTCATTACCCGGGATAACTGAAGAAGAGAAGACAACAGCATCACCCTTTTTTAATTTTAAGAACCTGTATTCATCATTAGCTACCTTCATCATAGTGGCCCTTTCTTCACCTTGGGCCCCAGTACAAATTACAGTAACTTGGTTATCGGGCAACTTGGCAATTTGCTCAGCTTTAACAATAGTGCCTTTTTTAGTGTTGATATACTTTAATACTCTGGCAATCTCTACATTGTCTTTCATACTTAAACCTTCTAAAATTACCTTTCTGTTATATTTTTCAGCTAAAGCAATTAATTGTTGAGTACGATTCAAGTGGGATGCAAAAGTAGAACCAATAATCCTACCTTTTGAATCTTTAAAAATCTTTTCTAGGTTTTTAAAGATTACTCTTTCAGAGAGTGATCTGCCCTCATTTTCTGCACCAGTTGAATCAACCATAAACAGTAAAACTTTTTCTTTAGCAATCTGCCGGAACCGCTTAAAATCTGTTGGGGCATCATTTACTGGAGTTCTATCAAATTTAAAATCAGAGCTATGTACAATATTACCGATTGGAGTTTTAATTAACAAGCCATAGTTATCAGGAATATTATGATTTTGTTTGAAAAACTCTATTTCAAAAGGTCCTAGTTTTATTCTTGAACCATCTTTTATTTCGGTGATATCAAGTTTTTTCTGCATTGGGAACCTAGCTTGTCTTTTCATAACAATACCTTTGGCTAAGCGTCCCATAAATAGTTTTGGGTTACCTAAGCGGTGCCAGCAGTAGGGGATAGCTCCAATATGATCGTAATGACCATGAGTAATAACTGCACCAACAATATCGTTTTGTTTGTCTTTAAGCCAGCCAGTGTTAGGGATTAAATAATCAATCCCAGGCATATCTTCCTCAGGCATTCTAAAACCAGCATCAATTAACAGATACTTACCTTTGTAATCTAAAATCATCATATTTCTACCTACTTCACCTAAACCGCCCAATGGGATAAGCCGTAAG
>CAYOFM010000076.1:0-2751 GCA_964403365.1 uncultured Candidatus Saccharibacteria bacterium
GCCCTCTTGGCAAGGGTTATCCCATCACTAGTTAGGTTTGTGATAGGTGTTTAGTCAGTTTACGATTCAATAACTTTTTATTGATTATTCTTATGAAAAAAATATTACTAATAATTTGTTTAACGCTTTTTTTGATATTAGGAGCAAATAGTGCTTTGGCAGCGGATTGTTGTACTCCACAGGATTGTGCTGAGCAAAGTTCTACACCAGGTGATATTGCGAGTAATTACTTGTGTAATGCTGGTAGCGGTTGTACGGTTGACAGTCGTGAAAATATAGGGGGGGGTGAATTTGAATTGACTTTTACTAGTCCAGGTTCTTGTACGTCCGTAGGAGGATCTCCTAGTGGCTTAGAAACTATTGGTATTCCCGATGTCTGTGATGTGGGAGTTGCACCAACTAAGTTGCCAGATGATTGTGGTTCTGGAGCTCCTTCAGGTAGTCAGTTTAGTGAGAATTTTATGTGTGATTTAACTGACGACGCTCAAGAAAATTGCGGTTTTTGTTGTATGATGAATACGATTTATAAGGTAACTACTTGGTTATTTTATATTCTAATGCTCTTAGTTACTATCTTCATCATCTACGGTGGCTTTATTATCATTACATCTTCAGGTGACCCAGAAAAGGCAGGTAAGGGCAGGCAAATACTTACTTATGCTGTTGTTGGTTTAGCTATTGCCCTCTTGGCAAGGGTTATCCCATCACTAGTTAGGTTTGTGATAGGTGTTTAGTTTGAATTGTTTTTATCCAGCCCCTGTACGGGGCTGGATAAATTAGAAGAATGAAAAAGATTTTACTAACAATTTGTTTAGTTGTTTTCTTGGTGGCTGGATCTCAAATAGTTTCCGCTCAAGATGAGATAACAGAATGCATTAAATTAAGAGAAAAGGTTACCTTAAGAATGCCTGGTGAATCTTCCGATGCGACATTTAAGAAGGGAGTGGTTATTGCCCCAAGAAAACTCGATATATTAGAGTGTGTTGACTATAGTGCAATTAGTACTCAATGTGGCAATACTGGCGAACAATCAGGAAATTGCTATACTACTGAATTTGCTATTATTGTTGCGTTGTCTTACTTGAATTTTGTTATTACTTGGCTTTTCTATACCTTGATGCTTATTGTAACTATCATGATTATTTATGGTGGATTTTTGATTATTACCTCAGCAGGAGACCCAGAAAAGGCAGGCAAGGGCAGAAAGGCAGTTACTTTTGCAGCGATTGGCTTAGCAGTAGCTCTTTTGGCTAGAGTTGTTCCGTCATTGGTTAGATTTGTTGTTGGAGTTTAATAATATGCTAAAAATATTTTTTAAAATAAGTTTGGTTACTGTTTTAGGGGTATTAATGTTTGGCGGAATAGTTGTTGCTCAAACAAAAGAGCCAAATGATTGTTGTAAAGCAAGAGCCACCTTTCAGGTAACAGTCGGCAATACCGAATACACTATCAATAGTGGTGCCTATATCATTACAGATACTGCTGGACCAGTTTGTGATTTAGATCAAGATGGCATTACAGACAACTTGGGTACAGATCCTCTTAAAGATAAAGATTGGGGATTTTTCTGTTTTTTAGCCACGATTCATTTAGTAACTAAATGGCTTTTTGTTGTTTTGATGCTATTTGTAACGATCATGATTATCTACGGTGGGTTTTTAATTATTACCTCAGCTGGAGACCCAGAGAAATCTGGTAAGGGTAGAAAAGTAGTGACTTATGCTGCCATTGGCTTGGCTGTTGCCTTATTAGCCAGAGTAATTCCATCATTGGTACGATTTGTAATTGGTGTTTAACCTTGATTTTTGTTGATTTTAAGATATAATTAAAACAACCTATTTTTAGGTTGTTTTAATTTAAAGTAGAGCTTGCCTATTGACAATGTATCATTTAGCATATACAATAGAACTATGAAAAAGTCGATACAAATTATAGAGTTTAACTGGGATGCAGGAAATGAAGGAAAGAATTTGCAGAAACATAAAGTTAGCGATCAAGAATGCGAGGAGATTTTTTTTGACTCTCAAAAAAGAATATTAAAAGACTCCCCACATTCCGCTACTGGAGATCGTTACATTTTACTTGGACAAACTAAGTTAGAAAGATTATTATTCGTTGTTTTTACCATTAGGCAAGATAAAATCAGGATTATTTCAGCAAGAGATTTAAATAAAAAAGAAAAATATTTATATGAAAAAAGAACTTAAGATTCCAAAATTTAAAAATGAGGATCAAGAAAGAGATTTTTGGTCTAAGGTTAATTTAGCCGATCATTTTGAGGTAGCTGACTTTGGACCAGTTTCCTTTAGTGACCTAAAGCCAACATCTCGCTCTATTTCTTTAAGATTACCAGAATATCTTTTAAAGCGCCTAAAAGAAAAAGCTAACGAACTTAAGATTCCTTATCAAACCCTTATTAAGCAATTTATTGCCAAAGGGTTATTTTAAAGTGTTTTAATTTGCCGAGGTGGTGAAATTGGTAAACACGCTAGTTTTAGGAACTAGTGCCCTTGTGGTTTGTGGGTTCGAGTCCCACCCTCGGCACCAAGAACCCCAAAACCGCTCTAATGAGCGGTTTTGGGGTTCTCTTTTATTCCTCACGACCGTGAAGTTTAAAAGACAAGTTGATTATTCATTGTATTCAATATCTAGCTTTTTCTTTTTAATTTTTTTGGTCTTAGGGGCCTTGATGGTGAGAACGCCGTTTTGCAAGGTAGCCTTTAGTTTGTTTTGATCAATATCCTCAGGCAG
>CAYOFM010000077.1:0-2608 GCA_964403365.1 uncultured Candidatus Saccharibacteria bacterium
AAATCCTTAATTATTTCTTGTTTTTGTTCTTTTGTTTTTGGCATATTAGTATAATTAAACTAACAAAAAAATCTGCTAACCGCAGACAAAAATAGTGATTAATAATTAATCAGTACCTCGGCAGGGTTTACGCATACGCAACCTACTATCTACGGTTATTGAACTTTACGGCTTAAGTATAGCAAATCTCATTCTTTTGTCAAGCGCATGTACGGGAGGCCCGCCCTCCTGTTACTTTAAATATATTGCTTTATAGTAATTGTGGTCTTCTAGGGTTTGACCAAACTTTGTCTCCCCCTCAGGGGTAGTTAAATAGAACCAGTATGGGCTATTCCTATAATACACCGCTGCTTCTATGCTATCTATACCCGGATTAGCAATCGGTCCTAATGGCAAATTAAAATACTTATATGTATTATATGGTGAATCTATTTTTTTATCTTCATTAGTTAGCCCCCCGCTGGTTTTACCAGTTAAATAAGTTAAGGTAGCATCTATTTGTATTAACCAACTGTTTCTAATTCTTTTTAAAATAATACCAGCTACTATTTCTTTATCTTCTCTGGTTCTTACTTCTTTTTCTAATAAAGAGGCTAAATTAATCACCTCAAATATGGTTCTTTTTTGCTCAGTAATTTCATCTCTCAACTCTTGGCTTAATTTTTGATCAAAGTTACTTAATATCTTTTTAGCAATCATCTGCACAGTTTCTCCTTTTTCTATTCTGTAAGTATCTGGGTATAGGTATCCTTCTAAACTCACATTACCTGGTTTATCTGCAAGAAAACTAAACTGATCAGAAAAATCATAAGGCAAGCCTGGTCCCTCTGGGCTACTAGTAGTAAAATGCCTTACAGCTGGAAAACCAACTATTTCAAACATTTCTTCAGCTTGAAACATACCTTGATTTTCAAACCACCAACCAATATCTCTTAAATCCATACCGGGCTTAATAATTAAATCTTCTATAGCTACCTCGCCAGTGATTAATTTATTAACAATCTGATGAGTACTCATAGCCCGAGATAAATCATAACCACCAGCCATTAATCTATCATCTTTGCCGGTTATAAAAACCCAAATATCAAAAGCTAATTTAGATCTAATTAAATCCTGATCTTTTAATATCTGAGAAATACCTTCCGAGCCAATACCATTTTGAGCGATCAAAACAACATTGTCTTCATTGTTAGAATCCTTAGGTAAGAAAATAGCTAAAACAAACCAAATGATTAGTAAGATTAAAACAAAAAACAAAGCCCTCAAAGATTGTTTTTTGTTTAGCATAATATAGTATTTACTTTTTGGTATCTAATTGATCTCCTCCCTTTTTAACAATGATTTTATACAATCCCTCTAAGAAATCTCCACCTGCGTAGCCGATTAAAAAGCTTAAAGCTGGAGTAAAAGCACCGGCTAACTCAAAACCTAATTCACGGATAGCCATAGCTGCCATTAAACCAACAATACCTGAGACAAAAGACATACCTAAAAAATATCCTAAACGAAACTGTACATTTTTGTAAGAAAACTGGTGCTTAATAAATCCAACCAATCCCCTAATTACTCCGCCAAAAAACCCAGCTAAAGCTAAATAAAAGTATATCATATTAGAATACATTAATGATACTGCCCAAGGTACCAGAAAAACCTTTAATAACAATAAAGGCAGTAATTACGAGAACAACCAGTATTAAAATAAAGTCTAAAAATTTTGTCATATTACTTTCTCATTACTCTACCATTACCCCTATCATACCAAACCCCCACTTTTTTGCAATAGAAACAGCGAGCTATTTTGGCTCGCTGTTTTTTTCTGTCTCCTTTTCTTCTGCTATAATATAAGTCGCTATGACAAAAGCTTCTTCCGTAGAACCCACCTCGATCTGTTCGCCACGATCACCTACAACCCTTAAAAAGCCATCTTCTTGTCTGCTACATTTATAAGTCACTGACACTCTCCCTACTTTTTAAACAAGCCCAGCTTCCTATAAACAATATAGGAATACAAAACTGGACTTAGTGTTCCTACTAGTATAATAGCAAGAAATACGCCCATTGCAAGCTCACCGGACAAAAAGATAGTAAAAAAGCTTAATAAACCTGCTAACATAAAGGTTTTACCGCCAAATTTATGTGTATCTTGCCATACCTTATCACTGCCTAAAGTCCACGGTGTTCTAATGCCCACAAACCAATTCTTCTCAATCTTAGGTAAGATAAAACCAAAAGCAATAATCATTAATGATATAGCTGGGATCATCAAGTTTTTAATATTCCACTGATACCCATAACCAGCAGCCAGAGAAAAGAAAAATAATAAAGCAAAAAAGGCTACTAAAACTAAACGGATAAAATAATACGGAGTTTTAAACTTAATATAGTTTTTTCTAAGGGGGTCTAATAAAGGTAAGAATATCATCAATAGATACATACCCAGTGCTAAAGCTGGATAAAATATCAAAGTAAAAGCTTTACTAGAATAACCATCTATCTCCCCTGCTGCGTTCCAATGGCTAGGGATTCTATCAGGGAGACAAGCAGCAGAATAAAAACCAATACTCACTAAAACCATAGCTAGGATAATAATTAACGGGAATATCTCTTT
>CAYOFM010000078.1:0-2427 GCA_964403365.1 uncultured Candidatus Saccharibacteria bacterium
TACCCCGGATTTCTCCGGGCTATGCTTGACTTTGGGGTTGATTGTCCACGTGTTACTAAACCGTTTGCCGGTCCCCTAATAAAAGGGTCCCTTGACTTGCATGCCTTATCCACGCCGCCAACGTTCGTCCTGAGCCAGGATCAAACTCTCAATAAAGTTGGGATTTATCTCAAATTGAGATAAATCTCAACATAGTTCCTATTCGGAACAACTCAGAATAACTAAAAATTATTCTTCATGTTTACTTAAGCATTTTCTAGCGGAAACCGGGGACGATCTCCTAAAATGCTCGACATCAAAAACAACGATGTTTTTGATTCAGAAAAACCATGTTTTTCTTATCGAAGAAAAACATATTGGCTTGACTTGCTCTGCTTTTCACACGAAAAAACAAAGCAAGAAAAAAATACTAAAATACTATTAAGTTGGAATGAACAACTCATTCACACTTCCATTACTCTATACTACTTATTTACAATTCAATGTCAACACCTACTGGGCAGTGGTCGGAGCCGAGGGTTTTGGGCTGGATAAAAGCTTTGTTTAATTTTGGCAATAAATCTTTAGACACAAAACAATAATCAATGCGCCAGCCAATGTTTCTGGCTCGGGCATTGGCCCAATGAGTCCACCAAGTATAGGCGCCTTTTTCGTTTGGGTGCAGGTGGCGCAAGCTATCCACGAATCCAAGCTCTAACAACTTATCAATCTTCTCGCGCTCCCCTACCGTAAACCCATGCTTTTTTACGTTTTCTTTTGGTCTTGCCAAATCAATCTCTTTATGGGCAATATTAAAATCCCCCACTAAAATACTAGGTAAAATACTAGGGCTGCCCTTGTCACAACTTAACAAGGGCAGCCCTAGTAAATAATCATAGCTGGCGAGTTTGTCGGCCATATTTTTTTTGGCTGTTGCCTCACTACCCCCACCGTTGATCATATAGAAATTAACTAACACGAACTTTTTAAATTTTAAAATTTGCACTCTCCCCTCTTGATCAAATCTATCAAAGCCAATCCCCTGCTCCACGCTAATTGGTTTTTCTTTACAAAAAACTGCTGTACCTGCATAGCCCAGCTTTTCTGCTGGATTAAAATATTTATAATACCCAGTTAGGTTTAACAACTCGCTTGACACTTGCTCCTCTTTCGCCTTAATCTCCTGCAAGCAAACAACATCCGCATCTTCACGCTTGAACCAATCCAAAAACCCTTTCCCACAAACCGCCCTTATCCCATTTATATTCCAACTTATTATCTTCATATTTATATATACTACTTAGCCATGGCACGGAGGCGGAGGTTATTAGGCATTTTTTCTATGGCGTAGCGTAAGGCTGTGCGGGGCATCCAGTTTTTACGGACTAAAACAAATTCAAAAACTTCTCGTTGATATTTGTTAGCTGCTTCTTTGAGCATCCAACCATAGCCCTTTTGGACTAAATCATCTTTGTCCATTAGTAATAACTCTGCTACCTCAAACACATGGGCTAGCGCGGGAGGCCCGCCCTCCCGCTGTTTAACAAATGGGATTAAAATAACTGCCGCTCCCCTCTTCATCCATCTGTTATCACTTTTTGTCCACTCTTTTTTTATCTTTGGTAAAAACTCTGGAAACTGAATTAGCATTTGACCAAAAGCATGGGTACAAAAATCATCACACTTAGCCCAGTTATTTACATAGATATTTAACCATCTTTCAAAAATATTAAAATCTGATTTCTCATATTGTTTTGCCAAACTTTTAGCCCAGCCAAAAGCAATAATTGCCTCCTCCATAATATCTGATTCAAGTAGCTCCTGACACAAAGCAAAAATCTCTTGTTTACTTTTGTTTCTAATTTCAACAAAATACTGACGAGATATTTTTCTAACATACGGAGTGCGCACCCCATAGTTTTTTATTTCCCCACCAACATACTTAACAAAACCTTTTTTATAAACAAGGTCCACATTCTTTAGGAGCTCCCCTCTTATTTCTTCAATTACTTTTTGCATAATTTATACTTTTTCAAACTTAAACGGAGAATTTCTATATTCCCAATTTTTTATTAAGTGAGAAAATTCATCTTGTAGTTCTAAGTACTCAACTTTCATTAATAGAACCAAAATAGTATCAGGATAAAGCTCTCTAAACTTTTTATCTCGTATTTCTGAATACTTCCACATAAAATTTTTCACCTCAACATAAAAATCATATTCTGGTAAGTAAAAATCTGGGGTATAGGTCTGAGTTTTTAAATTAAAAGTCTTTGGCTCATGCGCCCACTCGATATTAAGATAATTAAAAAGCCGGGCTACATTTGCTTCCCAGCGACTATAAAAATACGTATGATTGTTGATATCTTTTCGGATACCTGCTTTTCCTCGCGATGCTCTGGGGGAGGTTGGCTTACCCCCAATCACTGCCATTGCACATTTGTTGCT
>CAYOFM010000079.1:0-2280 GCA_964403365.1 uncultured Candidatus Saccharibacteria bacterium
AGTTTTTTCAGCAATACCAAGTGTTATCTTTGCCTTTTTATTTAAAGATATTAACCTATTAACTAGCAGTGCATCTTTACTATGGATAGGAACCATTGCCTTAACAGGTTTATTGTTCTCATTGTTTATTAGAAGGTCTTTTTAGAGATGGTTACAAAATTCATTCTATTACAATTTATCCTTTTTGACTGCGACTTCGTCAAACTGCATAAAAAGATTTTCACGCCCAGCTACTGCTACGCCTCAAACCTTTTTACTTGTTTTCCTTGTCTCGTCTAAAAAGTCCTAAATTTCCATTACGAATGTATTTTGTAACCATCTCTTGGTATTAAAACAAAAGTTTAGTATAATATAAGTATAAAGGTGAATATTAATTAATAATTAATCAATATGAAAAAAGTTTATAAAAGTAAAAAAAATAAAGTGATAGCTGGGGTAATCGGCGGGGTAGGGGAGTACTTTGATGTTGATCCAGTTCTTTTACGTTTACTATTTTTATTAGTTGTCATTGCCACTGGCATTGTGCCTGGCATAATTGCTTACATCGTTGGCGCTTTAGTTATGCCTAAGGCAAAAAAGTAATTATCGCCTTTAATAAATTAAAAAACAGAGGCCCGGCCTCTGTTTTTTAATTTAATTGAGTTCTGTTTTAGGTTCAGTTTTGGTAAAGGCGCGGTAGAGGATGGGGATGATGATTAAAGTTAGGGAGGTGGAGAAGATGAGGCCGAAGATAAGGGTGACGGAGAAGCCACGCCAGAGTTCAGCTGCGAAAACTAATGGGAACACGCCAAAGATAGTAGTTAAAGAGGTTAAAAAGATTGGTTGCATACGGCTACTACCTGCTTCTGTTAAGGCTTCTACTTTTTCCATACCTGCAGCAATATTTTTGTTAGCCCGATCAATTAAAACAATAGCATCGTTCACTGCTATACCAGCCAAAGAAACAATACCTAAAAATGCTGGGAAACTAAATGGCATTCTTAATATATTTAAGCCAAAGATAACTCCGATTACAGCCAAAGGCAAAGTAAAAATAATAATAAATGGTTGTCTGAAAGAATTAAACTGCAATACTAATATAAAGGCAATTAAAACAATAGCTACAATCATTGATAAAAATATTTCTCTGTATGATTGTTCAATATCTTCTACTTCTCCACCTGTTTCAATAGAAATACTGCTTGGTAAGTTTAATTTTTCTTTTTCTTCCTCAAATGTTTTTAATATTTTTTGTAGATTGGTATTTTCCTCAACATTAGCAGAAACAGTAGCTACCTGTTTGCTATCTCTATGGTTGATGGCTAGCACAGAAGGGGCTAGGGAAACATCAGTTACTTGTTTTAAAGAAATAGTTTGACCTGTTGGGGTGGTAATTAGTATATTCTCTAAATCACTAGCAGTTTCAAAAGCATCTTCAGCGTACTTAACAGTGATATCTATATCATCACCATCTATAGTTAAAGAAGACGCTTTGATACCAAACACAGCTCCTCTTAAAATAGAGGCAATGCTAAAAGTATCTAAGCCATAGTAACCTGCTTCAAACTTTTTAATTTTAAAAACAAATTCTCCCGCAGCATTTTTAATACTATTTCTAACATTAACAGTGCCAGGGATGTTCTTTAAAACTTGAGTAATCGCCTCAGTTGTTTGAGATAAAGCTTCACTATTTTTAGTAAAGATTCTTACTTCAATAGGCGCCCCAGTAGGAGGACCAGCAGATACTTCTTCTAAACTTATCTCTGCCCCACCGATTGCTTCTAGGCTAGGCCTAATACTAGCTGCTATTTCAGTGCTAGTTCTTTTTCGTTCTTTAATGGGGGTAAGATTTATTGCTGTGGTGCTTAAATGAGAGCCAGATGAACCACCTTCAAAAGAGTTAAAAGAATAACTACTACCTAAACTAACAGAATAGTTTTTTAATTCTGGAATTTCTTGAATAATTTTTTCTGTTTTAGCAACAATCTGTTCAGTCGCTTCTAAAGAAGATCCAGCTGGTAATTTAACATTAACTAAGAACATATCAAAATCCATCGCAGAAAACATTTCTACTTTCATCAAGCCAGCAGCTGGTACAGCTACGGCAATGGCAAAAGCCAGCCAAACTAAACCCAAGATAACCCGCCTTTGTTTTTTATTAGATAAAATACTAGTCATCATCCTTCTGTATTTTGCTTTAATTTTAGCGGTAACTTTTTCAGAACGTTTATATCCTTTACTTATTTTTCCATTATGATTACTTTTTACTTTAATAAATCTGTAAGCTAAAGTAGGGATAAT
>CAYOFM010000080.1:0-1657 GCA_964403365.1 uncultured Candidatus Saccharibacteria bacterium
TTAGTGGCTTTTGTGGCTACTAAGTTTGCTAGAGTATTTATTGTTAAGTTTTTACGAAGAATAGTTAAAAAGAGCTTAAAGTTTGCTAATAGCAATAAAGAACTAGACGAGGAAAGACAACAGACCATTGGCAGGGTGCTGATTTCTATTATTCGCTTAGTTATTTGGCTAATAGCCATTTTAACTATTTTGCCGGAGTTAGGTATTAATATTGCCCCATTACTGGCTGGTTTAGGCGTAGTTGGTTTAGCTTTGAGCTTTGGTGCTAGAGGTTTAATCCAAGACTATATCTCTGGATTATTTATGCTTTTAGAAGACCATTATCAAATAGGGGAGCAGGTAGAGTTAGCTGGTACTACGGGTAAAGTAAAAGACTTTAATTTAAGAAGAACTGTAATCAAAGATGAAGCAGGAGATATTCACTATATTCCTAATAGCCAAATTAAAAAAGCTAGTAATTTTTCTCGTAAGTAAACAGTAATTAAAAAGCCCTGAGTTTTGTTTGGCAAAACTCAGGGCTTTTGTTTCAGTTACTTTTTCCGTTTGATTAATTCGTAGTACATTTTTTCATACCCATCTACCATTTTATCAATAGTGAACTTTTCTTCAACATGTGCCCTGCAAGCTTCTCTACTAATACCTTCAATTTTAGGGAGAGCCTTAATTGCTTCTGCATTTGTTTTAACAATAAAGCCAGTTTTGTTGTTAGCGATTACCTCTGGTACAGAGCCACGTTTAAAAGCAATAACTGGCGTACCACAAGCCATTGATTCAGCCATTACCAAGCCAAATGGCTCTTCCCATTCAATAGGATAGAGCAAGCCTTTAGCTTGACCATAAAATTTGCCTAATTCTTTTTGGGTTAACTCTCCAATAAATTTAATCTTATTATTTAAGTGGGGTTTAACTTTTTCATTAAAGTATTTTTGATGTTGGTGTTGCACTTGACCAGCCATTAATACTTTAATACCAGTTTTTTGAGCAATTTTAATCACATTCTCAACACCTTTTTCTTTAGCTACCCTAGCTACCCAAATATAGTGGTCTTTTGGTTTAGCATTAAACTTAAAAGGGGTTAAATCAATACCATTATATATTATCCAAGATTTTTTAGGTTTAACCATAGCATTCCTTTTTTCTGATTTTGAGATAAATACTAAGTTAGCATCTTTTTCAAAGTATTTATATACTTCCCACATTGCATTTTTTTTAGTTGGGATGTTATGCAAGGTATGCACTACAGGTGTTTTAACAAATCTTTGCCAATAAGTACCCATTAGTTCCCAATGGCAATGGATGACATCAAAATCTTTAGCATTTTCAAAAGCATAAGAATGGTTTAAAACATTCCAAAAATATTGTGTCCACCTACCACCAGCTGGAATAACCCCTTTTTTGATTAAAGGCATTAACTTAGCTTTGGTTTTTGAATCACCAGGGGCAAATAGGGTTACCTTGTGTCCTTTTTCTGTTAACTTTTCAGATAAAAAAGAAATAATTCTTTCTGTTCCACCATATTTTTTGGGTGGCACAGCAAACCACATTGGAGCAACTTGAGCGATTCTTAATTTTTTTGACATGTATTTTTTATGTTATAATTTTATTTAAAATTTTAAAATATCCTTTTTTTTCTAGTTCCTTTCTTTTAATTGATGAT